>NZ_JAJOHP010000023.1:0-71146 GCF_021109375.1 Arthrobacter sp. AK01 | reverse complement strand
CCCCGCCCTCCCACACAACACCCCCACCCCCCCCCCGCCCCCCCGGGGCGCCCGGGCCCCCCCCCCCCCCCGCCGGCGCCCCCCCCCCCCCCGTCGTCGGTTAACGCGCCCAAGCAGGTCGCACTTCAGGTCGTTCCGAGCGCTGGGAACGACCTGAGCTGCGACTCAGTGGGTGCGGACGCGGCGGAAACAGACATCGGATCATTCGTGGCTACTATTGGTCCATGGCTGTCACAGACGAGGCGATCAGCAAGATCAAAGACATGCTGATCCGCGGGGAACTTAAGGCTGGCGACCGACTTCCGCCGGAAAAGGAACTGAGCGAGAGGCTTGGCCTTTCAAGGAGTTCGTTGCGGGAAGCCGTGAAGGCGCTCGAGCTGATCCGCGTGTTGGACGTCCGTCGCGGAGATGGCACTTACGTCACCAGCCTGGACGCCAAGCTGCTCAATGAAGCCGTGGCATTTGTGGTGGACCTGCACCAGGACAGGTCCATCCTTGAGCTCTTTGAGGTCCGACGAATCCTGGAACCGGCCACCGCACACCTGGCGGCGGGCAAAATCGGACCCGGGCAACTGCTGGCCCTCCGCAGCACCATGGACGGTATCGACGAAAACACGGACGTGGAAGAACTCGTGGCCCATGACCTCGAGTTCCACAGCATTATCACCGAAGCCGCCGGTAACGACTACCTCGGCAGCCTCCTTGAAGCCCTGTCAAGCAGCACAGTCCGGGCACGGATCTGGCGGGGACTGACCCAGGAAAAGGCTGTGGCGCACACCTTGGCCGAGCACCACGCAATCGCGGACGCCCTGGAACGGGGCGATGCCGAACTGGTGCGGGCTTTGGTTACCGTGCACATCAGCGGCGTGGAAAACTGGCTGCGGCAAGCCCTCTAGCTTTCCTCGCGCTCTAGGCGCCAGCGTGCGGAGCAAGGCCGTAGGTACGGATCGCAGTCCCTTCAAGCACAGCGTCCTGCTCGGCCGGACTCAGGGTGGAAACGAGTTCCAGCAGGACGTCCAGGGTCCGCCCATACGGCGCTCCGAGCGTACTGACCGGCCAGTCGCCGCCGATCATCAACCGCTCCGGGCCGAAGGCCTCCAGAGCTGATTCGAACAAGGTCAGCAAACTGTCCGCCGAGTACTCAACGCCCGGCACGTGGAGTCCGGACAGCTTGGCCACGGCGTTCGGCTGGCGCCCAAGGGAACGGAAATCGGCGTGCCACGAGTCCATGGCCCCGGGGTCGGCAAGAGGCGGCTTGCCCAGATGATCGAGCACTATGGTCAGTTGGGGCATCTCACGGGCCAGCCGGACTGCCGACCCCAGATGCCGGGGAAAGGCATCCGGGACATCGAAGGCGAGCCCGCGCCCTGCCACCAGCGCCAGCGACTCGCGAACGGCCGGCAGGTGGAGGAAGTCAGCCCGGGGATCCTCATGGATCAGGTGCCGGACGCCCTTGAAAACGGGATGGGCGCCAAAACGGGCCAATTGCTCGGCGGCCTCGGTCGGTGACTCCAGCCGCACCCAACCCGCCACTCCCAGCACCCAGGAATTCCGCGCGGCCACAGCCAACATGGCCTCGGTGTCGGCCTCGGTGTCGTCGGCCTGCACCAGGACGGCTCCCCTGGCCCCGGCAGCATCCAACACCTCATGGGCCTCGTCCTCGCCGTAGCTGCGGAAGAGCGCACCGTGCTGCGGACCGAGCCAGGAGTAGGGGCGCGCTCCGCCGGTGACGAAGGTGTCCAAGGTCCACAGATGCAGGTGCGAGTCAATCACGCCCGGATGCCTCCAGTGCTTCCCACAACTCGTCGGGAACGGTTTCCTCCATCCGGGCCGCGTTGGTGGCGACCTGCTCGGGAGCGCTGGCTCCGGCGGTCACGTTCACCACGGCGGGATGCCGCAACGGGAACTGGAGTGCCGCCGTCGGAAGTTCCACGCCAAAGTCGCGGCAGACCGCCGCCAGGTGACGTGCCCGTTCCACCAGTGCTTTCGGTGCCCGATCGTAGTTGTAGTGGGCGTCGTCGGGGACTTCCGCTCGGGCCAGCAGCCCGGAGTTGAAAGCACCAACGCTGACGACGCCGGTGCGGCGCTCCACACAGCGCTCAAGCAGCGGGACGCTGGGCTGCTCAAGCAGGGTGTAGCGTCCGGCTAGCATGACAAGGTCCAGGTCTGCGGCTTCGACGCATTCGAGCGCAGCCTCGGCCGAGTTGATGCCCACGCCGATTGCCTTGATCAGGCCCTCGGACCGCAGCTTTTCCAGTACCGGCAGCGCCTGGGAGATTCCGGCTTGGAGGTCGTGGACGTCGGGATCGTGGAGATACGCGATGTCCACATGGTCCAGGCCGAGGCGCTCCAAGGAGTCTTCGATGCTGCGCCGAATGCCGGCGTCGGAGAAGTCCCATACTCGCCGGGTGTTGGCAGGGACATCGAAGCCTTCCGGGTCCTGTCCACCGGCGTTGTTGGGTTCCAGCAGCCGGCCGACCTTGGTTGAGATGACAAACTCGTCCCGCGGCTTGTCCCGAAGGACGGCTCCAAGTCGCTGCTCGGACAGGCCCAGGCCGTAGTGCGGCGCGGTGTCGAAGTAGCGGATCCCGGCGTCCCAGGCAGCCAGGACAGTGGCGAGCGCCTCCCCATCGGGGATGGAACGGTAGAGGTTCCCGATCCCGGCCGCGCCAAAGCCGAGCCTGCCCAGATTAAGTGGCGTCAGTGATTCAACATTCATGGCAACTCCCATACCTTTTGAATACCCTGATCCTCCCCTGAGTAATCGTCCTGGACCTCCAAAAGTTCTGCCATCCTGGCCTGCCACGGCACATTGGCAGGGTGATCGGCGAGCGCGTGGCGCATCGATTGGTAGTCGTCGACGTCCACCACATGGAAGAGGTGGAGCCCGCTGCGCCAAATACGCCAGTTCCTGACCCCGGCGTCTTTGAGAGCCGCAACCAATTCAGGCGGGATGTGCTGGTGGGCGTCGGCGTATTCCTCTTCGGCTCCCGGTTTGAGCTTTGTGTGGAGGGCGATGCTCTCAGCCATGGGATGCCCCGCGCTCCGCAGTCCCGGGCTTCAGGAACAGTTCCAACACTGGAACTGCAACGTCGGGGCGTTGAACAGGCAGCTTGATGGTCAGTGTTCCCGGGGGTTGGCCGCCCGGTGTCATGTTCATTGCCTGCTGCCCGGGGTCCACCTCTTTGAGGAAGACCTCCGAGGCATCGTTCAGCAATTGCGCGTACTCGACCTTGCCCGCGAGGTCCGGCAGATGAACGTACTCGAATGGCCACGCAAAGAGGTGGACATAGAGCCGGTCGCCGCGCTGGGTGTAGCGGGCATCCGCTGGGGCCGTCAACGGCGAAGCCCCGGCACCGTAGATGGCGCGGGAGTGCAGCTTCATCCACTCTCCAATGCCCGCCAAGGAGGCGAGCGCCCGGGGATCGATGCTGCCCCGGCCTGTCGGCCCGACATTGAGCAGCAAGTTGCCGCCCTTGGACACCCCATCCACCAGCATGCGGATGAGCAGGTCCACGGACTTGTCATTCAGATTGTCCCGGTCGTAGCCCCAGCTGCCGTTGAGAGTCTGGCAGGCCTCCCAGGTGACCGGTTCGCCGTCGAGCATCATGGGGCCAGCGGGCTGGTACTGCTCCGGCGTGACAAAGTCTCCCGGTATGTCCAGCCGGTCATTGACGATGATTCCGGGCTGCAGCTCCCGCACGATGGCGAGCAGTGCTTCCGAGTCCCAGTCCTTGCGACCCTTGCCACCCCAATAATCCTCTTCGTGTCCACCTGTGTAGGAGAAGTCGAAGAACAGGTAGTCGATGGTGCCGTAGTTGCTCAGGAGCTCACGGACCTGCCCATGCAGGTAGTCCCTGTAACGGGCCATGTCCCGTCCGCTGTTCAGGCTTTCGACATCGGCCGCGTTGCGTTGCGGATGGACCCCGTCAATAAGGAAATCGGGGTGGTGCCAGTCGATAAGGGAGTGGTAGAAACCAACCTTCAGCCCCTCTGCCCTGAGCGCTTCCACATAGGGGGCGATCAAGTCCCGGCCCGCAGGAGTATTGGTGGCTTTGTACTCCGTCAGGGCTGAATCCCACAGGCAAAAGCCGTCGTGGTGCTTGGTGGTGAGGACCACGTACTTCATCCCTGCTTCCCGGGCGGCGCGGGCCCACTCCCGGGGATCGTAGAGATCCGGGTCAAAGCGCCGGAAATACTTGGAGTACTCCTCCACAGTGGTCTCTTCCCGGTTCATTACCCACTCGTGCCGTGCCGGGAGCGCGTAAAGGCCCCAGTGCACGAACATCCCAAAGCGTGCTTCTTCGAACCAAGGTGCGTGCTGGATCAACGGGATTCCTTCCATACGGGGCCGTTCGGAAAGCTGTACGCGGCCAGTGTTTCACGGAGCATTTCGTTGCCGGCTCCGGGAGCCGACGGCGGCCAGTACGCGCCGCTGTGGACATCTACGGGTGTGATGAAGTGTTCGTGGAGGTGGTCCACGAACTCAATGGTCCGGCCTTCCTTTGTCCCGGATACGGCGATGTAGTCGAACATGGACAGGTGCTGCACGGCCTCGCAGAGCCCAACCCCGCCGGCATGTGGGCATACCGGGACGTCGAACTTGGCGGCGAGCAGGAGGATGGCGATGTTCTCGTTGACTCCCGCCACACGGGCAGCGTCGATCTGCAGGACTTGGAGTGATCCGGCTTGGAGCATCTGTTTGAACACCACCCGGTTCTGGACGTGCTCCCCGGTTGCCACGGGAATCGGAGCAACGCCGCGGGCGATGGCTGCATGGCCCAGAATGTCATCCGGGCTGGTGGGCTCCTCGATCCAGGCAATGTCGTAGGGGGCCAGATGGGCCATCCAGTCGATGGCGTCCTGGACGTCCCAGCGCTGGTTGGCGTCCACGGCGATCCTGATATCCGGGCCAACTGCTTCGCGCGCAGCCCGGACGCGACGGATGTCATCCTCCAACGAGGCTCCGACCTTGAGCTTGATCTGCGTGAATCCGTCGGCCACGGCTTCCTTGGCCAGCCGTGTCAGTTTTTCATCGCTGTAACCCAGCCAGCCCGGCGTCGTGGTGTATGCAGGGTAGCCCTCGGCGAGAAGAGCCGCTGTGCGCGTTTCCCTTCCTGGCTCGGCGGCTCGAAGTATCGCCAACGCCTCGTCAGGGGTGAGCGCATCCGTGAGGTAGCGGAAGTCAACCAAGGCCACCAGCTCTTCCGGAGTCATCCCGGCAAGCAGCTCCCAGAGGGGCAATCCGGCGCGTTTGGCCTTCAGGTCCCACAGGGCGTTCACCACGGCGCCGATGGCCATATGAATGACGCCCTTCTCCGGGCCGAGCCAGCGGAGTTGGGAATCGTGGGCCAACAGTTTCCAGGTGGCGCCCATGTCTGCGAGCAGGTCCTCAACTGTCCGGCCGATGATGTGCCCGCGGAGGGCATCGAGTGCCGCCGTTTCCACCTCGTTGCCACGCCCGATGGTGAAAACGAAGCCGTGGCCCTCATGCCCGTCCCCGGCGTCGGTGCGGATGATCAGGTAGGCGGCGGAGTAGTCGGGGTCCGGATTCATGGCATCCGAGCCGTCCAGTTCGAGGGATGTGGGGAAGCGGATATCGTACGTATCCACTGCGGTAATGGTGCTCATGCGGCTCCTGAAGTGCGTCACGATTCTTCACCGAGCCTAAACATCCGATGTCTGCCTTGTCAATGGGTCACATTTCCGTATTATGGGGGGGAACAGCACACTAGAGCTCGGATGTTAGTCCCGAACGCACGGAGGAAGCCATGACCTTGAAATTCGCCAGGCTGGGTACGGCCGGAAACGAACAACCGGCAGTCATCGCCCAGGACGCCGACGGCACCGAGAAGTACTTCAACCTTTCGAGCCTGACCAGCGACATCGACGGCGCTTTCCTCGCCTCCGACGGCATCGAACGCACCCGTGAGGCCCTGAATAAAGGGGAACTTCCGGAAATCCCAGCCGCAGGCCTGCGCATCGGCGCTCCCGTTGCCCGCCCCGGTGCGGTGGTGGCCATCGGCCTGAATTACACGGCCCACGCTGCCGAATCCGGTGCGACGCCGCCCGAGGTTCCCGTAGTCTTCCTCAAGCCGAGCAACACCATCGCCGGCCCGTTCGACGCCGCCCCCATCCCGCCGTCGTCGGAAAAGTACGACTGGGAAGTTGAACTGGCGATCGTGATCGGCCGCGAAGCGTCATACCTTTCCTCTGTTTCAGAGGCTGAAGCATGCATCGCCGGCTACGCAGTGGCCAACGACCTCTCCGAGCGCGAGTACCAGATCCCCGGTTCGGCCGGACAGTGGACCAAGGGCAAATCCCTCCCCGGCTCCACTCCCTTGGGCCCGTGGTTGGTTCCCGCCTCGGACGTCGACCCCGGCAACCTGCGCCTGCAGACACTGGTCAACGGAGAAGCCCGCCAGGACTCCACGACCTCGGACATGATCTTCGACCCTGCCACGATCGTCCATCATCTCAGCCAGTACATGGTCCTCGAACCCGGCGATGTCATCATCACCGGCACCCCCGAGGGCGTCGCACTGTCCGGGCGCTTCCCGTTCATCCAGCCGGGTGACGTTGTGGAACTGGAGATCGACGGCTTGGGCCGGCAGCGCCAGGAGTACTTCCGGGCCACGTCCGGCTCAGCCACAGGTACTGGCCACGCCGTTTCCTTCGCCAGCACCACTGCCTGACCCGATGGCAAAATCGGTGGGCAATGAATTCGAAGGCCTCGCAGCTCTGGTGACCGGCGGCGCCTCCGGGATCGGAGCGGCCATCGCGGACCGCCTGGCGGCCGGAGGTGCGCAGGTGGCGGTCCTCGACCTCGCCCCGGAAACCAGCCCGCACTTTGGCGTGCAGTGCAACGTTGCCGATGACGCCTCGGTGCGTACCGCCGTCGAAAGCGTTGCCAGGCAGTTCGGCCGCCTGGACATCGTCATCAACAACGCCGGCATCGGCGCCCAAGGTGACATCGCAGCGAACGACGACGACGAATGGCTCCGCGTCCTCAACGTCAACGTGGTGGGAATCGCCCGGGTCAGCCGGGCAGCCCTGCCATATCTGCGTGAGTCGCCGGCCGCCGCGATCGTGAACACCTGTTCCATCGCCGCCACGGCAGGGCTCCCGCAGCGGGCACTCTACTCTGCGTCCAAGGGCGCGGTCCTGTCCCTGACGCTCGCCATGGCGGCTGACCACGTGCGGGAGGGCATCCGCGTGAACTGCGTGAACCCCGGCACCGTGGACACTCCGTGGGTGGGCCGACTGCTCGATTCGGCCGCTGATCCCTCCGGCGAGCGCGCCGCGCTCAACGCCCGCCAGCCCCACGGCCGGATGGTTGACCCCACGGAGGTGGCCGGTGCCGTCGCGTACTTGGCGAGCCCGCTGTCAGGTTCGACGTCGGGCACCTCGCTGGCGGTCGACGGCGGCATGCAGGGTTTGCGGTTGCGGCCGGTTCAGTAACCGGTGTGGGGCTGGATCACAAGATCCCGTTGAAGATCTGCCAGCCCCAGCCAACGGTTTCGGCGCCTTTCCAACCACCGCGGCCATCGGCGTAGTACATCACCAGTTCGCCGGCCGCGTTAATACCGTGCACGTCATTGAAGCCATCGCGGTTGAAGTCCCCTGCGCTGCCGATGCTGGTCAGCGCGTTCCAGCCCTGCCCGATCCAGCGTGAGCCGGTCCATCCACCTGCGCCGTCTCCACCGTAGAGATGGAGTCCTCCGGCCTTGTCTTTGGCCAGGACATCCACGTTGCCGTCGCCATCAAAGTCGCCGGGACCGATCAGGAGGTCCATGACGTCCCAGCCCTGGCCGACCTTCACCCTGGGACTCCAACCTCCCCACGGATGCGAAGGGAAGACGTAGAGATCCCCGTTCGCCTCGCTGCCCAAAAGATCATTGAGGCCATCGCCGTTGAAATCGCCGGGACCCACCACTTTGTCCATGCTGTTCCACCCCCAGCCCACGGCATAGCGGAAGGTATAGAACCCGCCGTCACCCGTTCCTTGGAAGCGGTACAGCGTCCCGGAACCATCGGTGGCCATGAGGTCGGTGATGCCGTCAGTGGTGAAGTCTCCGGCGGCAAAGATCCTGGTAAACGCGTCCCATCCAGGGCCTACTTGCCGGGTTGCCTGCCAACCTTGGACCCCATCCCTCCCCAGGTACATCAAGAGTGTTCCGTCGTGCCTGCGGGCCATCAGCTCAAACACGCCCCGGCCGGTGAAGCCCTCCGCCCGCATTGGTTCTTTGCGGATCTCCTCCGACTCGCCGGTGACAACTTCCTTGCCGGCGCAGTTGGTAGGCGAGCCAGTGGCGATCGCAGAGATCCGGCCGCCAATGTCATCAGCTTCCAAGGGATAGAGGTATGGAGAATAGGGCGGACTGGTTTCCACGGGTTCGCCGTCCCGAAGCCACTGGATGGAATAGCTGGACTCGCCGCCCCCACCACAATTGGCGAAGTAGGCCGGCGCACCTTCCACGGACAGGACCGCGCCCACGATCGGATGGCCATAAACGCTCACATCCCGGGCGTCTGCTGCGTGCGCGGCCGGCATCAAGGTAGTGCCCACCAGCAACGCAGCCATGACTCCTGCCGCGCCGATTCTTTTCCCGCAAAACAGGCCCACGATTCTCCCTCGAAAGGTGCCGTATGCGCCCATCCTAGGAGGCGCCTCCGACGGCGGGACGAACGCGGGGGGCGACAGGCCGCCGTCGTGCGCTGTTTCCTGCGGCGCCTCCATTGCGTAACGCAACTGGCCCGCAACGTCCGGCCCTCACGGTTCGCCTATGCTCAACCACAAGGAATCAACGGCGACTCACTTAGCAAACCCAGGAGACACGGCCATGAGCAACTGGCGCATCAGGGACTTCCACTCGTCCGACCTCGACGGCATCCTGCACCTGTGGGAATCACTCAAGGTCGATGGCGTGGAACCCGTCTACGCGTTGTCCGAGGTCCTGGCATCGTGCGAAAAGGACCACGCGGTGGTGGCCGTGCAGGGTGATCAAGTAGTTGGCGCCGCAGTGGGCCGCGCCGCGCACGACCAAGGCTGGATCGTCTTCCTGGCCACCCTCACCGAATTCCGCGGCCGTGGCATCGGCACCTCGCTGCTGTCCGCCGTCGAGAACCGCATGGCTCCCCACGGCCTGAACAAGCTGTCCGCGCTGATGCCTGAGACTGAAACTCGGGTGGAAGCCTTCCTTGGCCGCGGTTTCGTGGTGAAGAAGAACCTGCGCTACTTCGAACGGACCATTCCCGTGCAGCGGCAGGAGCTGGGAGCATTGGGGCTGCTCGGCGGGCGGATCCTGGCGCGGGATCTCTGGGAGAACGTGGCGGGCATGCGCCGTGAGAAGGAACTGCTGGAACGCCGCTTGGTGCTGCCGCTGGCCGAGGCCGACCTCGCCGACGAATACGGCGTGGTCCCGCCGCGCGCCGTCGTGCTGTTCGGCCCGCCAGGCACGGGCAAAACCACTTTTGCCAAGGCCATTGCTTCACGGCTCGAGTGGCCGTTCGTTGAGGTCTTCCCTTCGCGTTTGGCCGCTGATCCCAAGGGCCTGGCCGGTGCGCTGCGCGAGACGTTCCTGGAAATCGCCGAACTGGAGCACGCCGTGGTGTTCATCGACGAGGTGGAGGAAATCGCGTCGCAGCGTGCCGGGGATCCGCCGTCGCCGTTGCAGGGCGTTACCAACGAGCTCCTTAAGATCATCCCGGCCTTCCGCGAGCAACCCGGCCGTTTGCTGGTGTGCGCCACCAACTTCATCCGCGCCTTGGACACGGCGTTCCTCCGCCACGGCCGCTTTGATTACGTGATCCCCATCGGCCTGCCCGACGTCCATGCCCGCGAGGCCATGTGGCAGCGATTCATCCCCGCCACCGTGGTGGACTCGGTGGACATCGCCCAACTGGTGGAACGGACCGAGGGCTTCTCGCCCGCAGACATCGAGTTCGCTGCCCGCAGCGCCTCCCAGCGTGCTTTGGAAAAAGCCGTGTACGACGACGACGGCTCCGGTCTTGCGAGCAACGGACGCAAGGGACCGGCCACCCAGGATTACCTCGACGCGATTGGCGACACCCGGACGACTGTGAGCCCGGAGGTGCACCAGGACTTCCTGGAGGACATCGACGTGCTGGGCCGGGTCTAGGGGCTCTTTTTCGCGAGATCGCCGCAGCGGTGTGGGTTCGCCGGAGCGGTGTGGGTTCGCCGGAGCGGTGTGGCAATCTGGACGCAATCCGGCGATCTCGGCGCAGGGACATTGGCGACGGTAATCTTTGAGCCATGTCCACGAATCCCCTTCGCCATGCGCTTTCCCGCATGGGCGGCCGCGATCCCCATGAAAAGCACCGTACAGCCACTCCGTTGGAGCTGTTCTTCGACCTGACCTTCGTCATTGCATTCGGTGTTGCCGGCGGCCAGTTCGCCCATGCCGTGGCCGAGGCGCATTTCTGGCCAGGGTTGTTGGCATTCTCGTTCGCCATGTTCGCGGTGATCTGGGCCTGGATCAACTTCACCTGGTTCGCCAGCGCCTACGACACCGACGACTGGGTGTTCCGCGTCGTCACCATGGTTCAAATGCTGGGGGTGCTCATCCTGGCCATGGGCATCGAGCCAGTGTTCCACTCCATCATCGAGGGCAAGCACGTGGACAACGTCACCATGGTGCTCGGGTACATCGTGATGCGGGTGGCCCTGATCTTCCAGTGGCTGCGTGCTGCCCGCCAAGACCCCGAACGCCGCGAGACCTGTTTGCGCTACGCAAAGTACGTGGCAGCCATACAGGTCGGCTGGGTGGCGGTCCTCCTCATCGATGCGAACGTCCTCACGACGTTCCTCATGGCCACGCCCCTGTTCATCCTGGAGATGGCGGCACCGTACTTCGCCGAACGCAAGATCCGCACCCCTTGGCACGCCCACCACATCGCCGAGCGCTACGGACTCCTGGCCATCATTGCCCTGGGTGAGTGCCTGATCGGCGCCATCGAAACCCTGCGGGCGATCGTTGCCTTGCACGGTTGGACGCTGGATGCCGCCTTGGTTGGCCTCAGCGGAACAGGCTTGGCGTTCGCCATGTGGTGGATCTACTTCATCCTGCCCTCAGGTCCGGCGCTCCATTTCCAGCGGAACCGTTCGTGGGTCTTCGGGTACGGGCACATCTTCATCTTCGCTGCCATCGCCGCGACGGGAGCCGGCCTCCATGTCGCCGCCTACTTCATCGACCACGAAGCCCACATTCCTGCGGCCGCCGCGGTCGCCTCGATCGCGTTGCCGATCATCCTGTTCAAGGTGTCCCTGACAACGCTCTACAGCATCATGCTCGGGAGGGACCGCGAACTGATCTGGAGCACCACACTGGTGGTCCTTGCCCTTGCGGGAAGCATCGCCATGGCGGCGGCCGGGGCATCTGTACCGCTGTGCATGCTGGAGATGATGGTGGTCCTGGGCCTGTCCATCGCCTACGACGAACGCCGTGGGCACAAGGGCAGGGCGGCAGCGCTTCGACGGCTGGAAGCTGCCGCCGGCTAGGGTTCTCTTCGCGTTGTGAGGCCAACCTACTCGGGAACGATCTCGTCCAACTCCGCGATCAGGTACGGATTGATCCGCTCCAGGATCATCAGGATTTCCTCGCGGGGAACCGCCGTGTACAGCACTGGGCGGGCATCAGCATAGCGGGTCACCGGCGGCTTGTCCGGCCACTTCTCAGCGAGGGCTTGGACCCGCTCAGGGAGCGAGTTGTGGGCGTTGTCGGCGATCTTGACCAACGTGGCGTCGTGGTCCTCGGCAACGTAACGGATGCCGGCGTCGTAATCTTCCGGGTCATCGTGGAAGCGGCGGGTGACTCGTTCGATAATCGCGAGCGCCCGTTCAGAGACGCCCATGTCCAGCAACGCCTGCCGGGTGATGGGCGTGTCCTCAGCGATGTCGTGAAGGTAGCCGGCGATCTGGATGTCCTCGTCGAAGTCCGCGAGCGCATCGCCCACGGCCAGGACATGTTCCCGGTATGGACGTTTGAGCTTGTCTTTCTGCCGGTTGTGGGCCACCTCCGCCAGGACCTGGGCTGTCTCTACAGTGAAGCGTGGTTCGGTCATGCGGGCCTCCGGGTTGAACATGGGACCACGGGGATTGGTCCCATGTTCAGGCTATCCGCTGTTGAGTGACCGAAAGCGCGCTTTGCGGGTTGGGGACCTGTTTACCAATCCTGAACTGCGCGTGCGGCGATGGCGACGGTGACGGCCCTCGGCAAGCGCTGCGCGAACCCGGCCGCAATGCGGTTGACCCAGCCCGAGACGACGCTGCCGGGTGTTCCCTTGCGATCGAGGGCCTTGAGTGCAGTCCCCACAACCTGTGCAGAGGTCTGCATCTTGCCCACGGCCGCGGACTCACCGCCAAGGACTTCGAAGAACTCGGTGCGGGTTGCTCCGGGGCAAAGCGCCAGGACATTGAGTCCGGAATCCTTGGTCTCGTGGGCCACGGCTTCGGTGAAGCTCAGGACGAACGCCTTGGTGGCACCATAAACGGCCATGCCGGGGATGGGTTGGAATGCGGCCGTGCTGGCGACATTCACCAGGGCGCCCTTCCCGGAGGCGAGCAGGTTTGGCAGGAAAGCGCGGGTAATGTCCACGAGGGCGGCAACGTTCAGGGCAATCTCAGACGCGATGGTGTCCGGGTCCTCCTCGACCAAAGGACCATGGGTGCCGAAACCGGCATTGTTGATCAGCGTATCCACCGTGATTCCACGGCCGGCCAGCTCGTCGAAGAGCTCACGGCCAACGCCTGCGCGGCCCAGATCCATGGGGAGCACCGTCACGGTGACTCCGCTCTTGGAGCGCAGTTCCGTGGCCAGCTCCTCCAAGCGATCCACGCGCCGGGCAACCAGGACCAGGTTGGAGCCACGGGCAGCGAAGCGGTGGGCGAATTCAGCACCGAGTCCGGAACTGGCACCGGTGATGAGTGCGGTGGTGCCGGTGTAGGTCATGGTCATGGCATATCCAATCGGTTTGAGGCTGAAACTGATGTAGTCACTGTCAACATGGTAGGCAGTGTCTACTTTGTTGTCAATGACTACATTGGCCTAGACTTATCCCATGATCGAGCAGCCCTACCACCACGGCAAACTCCGGGAAGCCCTCCTGGAACGCGCCATGGAAACCATCGAAGAAGGCGGCGTTGACGGACTCTCCCTGCGGCAACTCGCCCGCGACGTAAATGTCAGCCACGGGGCCCCGGCCAAGCACTTCCGCGATAAACAAGCCCTGATTGATGCGATGGCACTGGCTGGCTTTGAGTCGATGAACAGCCTCATCCTGGAGGCCGCCCAGTCCGACAGCGATCTCCGCAGCCGCTTCGTCAGGGTTGGAAAGGCATACGTCGACTTCGCCGTTGCGCACCCGGCCCTCCTGACCGTGATGTACTCCACCAAGCACCACCCTGATTCCAGCACCGAATTGCGAAGCACAGGCGAGCAAGGGATCCAGGTTGCCCAGGACATGATCACCGAGGCACAGGAGGCCGGCGCCCTGGCTCCAGGCGACCCCGAAACGCTGGCCATGGTGTGCTTCGTGAGCCTCCACGGCGCCGCGCTGCTTGCTGCCGGCAATCATTTGGAGGGAACAACGGTGGACGCCGTAGTGGCCGCCACCACCGACACGTTATGGGCCGGCATGGCGGCCGGAGTCCGTTCCGCGCAGCTCGCGCAAGCAGCGCAGCCCAGCTAGGCGCCAAGCAGCACAGCTAGGCGCACAGCAGAGCTAGGCAGCGAGCAGAGCTAGGCAGCGAGCCCCGCGATCACTTCCCTCACCGCCGAGCTCAGCTGGAAGTTGCGGCAGCCCACTCCCCCGGGCTCGGCCTGCTGCGGCACGTACCCAAAGCCGAGTTCATACACGGGGTCCGCGAACCCCAACGATGCGCTGGCGCCGTCGTGTCCGAACGCGCGGTAGCTGCCGAACGGCATCCGGCTGTGCGACTTCATGAAAACTGTGCCAAAGCAGCCTGTTTCCCCAAAAACGCGGTCAATCCCGAACACCCGTTCGGCGGTCACCGCACGGATCGTTTCCTCGGTGAGAAGAGGCGCGACGGCGGCCTGACCGTCGGACACTGAAGCGTCGCCTTCGCCAACGAAGCCCGTCAAGGCCGCCGCATAGATCCTCGCCATTCCTTCGGCACTCGCCACGCCGGCAGCGGAACTCAACCCTGCTGCCCTCACTTCGCGGATGTTGGGCAGGTCCAGGATCTCACCCACCGCGGAGTTGGCCGCCAGGCCGAAGTGGCTGGCGGGATCCACCCATGGCCACGAAGGATCGGCGGCCCAACGGAACGGGGCAAACCGGGCTTCTTCGGAATCGGGCAGCCCGAGGTAGAAATGGGCTCCGGTCACCGCGCGGATCCGCTGTTCGAAGACTTTCTGCAGCGTGGAACCGGTGATACGGCGACACAGCTCTTCCATAAAAATGCCGATGGTCAGCGCGTGATATCCGAACGCCGCGCCCGGTTTCCACAGTGGTGGCAGCTTGGCGAGCTTCACCGCGGCGAGCTCGGAGTTATTAACCTCCTCAAGCGTCAGCCCGCCTTCTACGCCCAAAAGCCCGGCCTGATGGGACAGGAGCTGCCCAACGGTGATCGACGTTTTGCCCTCAACGCCAAACTCGGGCCAGTACTTGACCACCTCGACATCAAGGTCCAGAACTCCGTCCTGGACCAGCAGAGCCATGACCAGTCCCGCCATGCCTTTGGAACACGAAAATACGCCAGTCACCGAGTCCGGGCGGGTGTGCGGTCCGCCGCTAAGGTCCAGCACTTTGACGCCGCGGTGGTAGGCCGCGACTTGTGCAGAGTAGTCCGGATCCTGGTCGAGGAAACGGCCGAAGAGCTCGGCGACAGTTTCAAAACCTGGGGCGATCACCTGTGAATGCATCCAGACAGCCTACGTGGTGGGTCTCTCAGCTTCGGGGCGTTATCCACACCCAAGGCTCCTTCGGCAGGGTTCCAGGGCTGAATGCCGGGAGAGCCCCGGGCAACGGACCGGCTGGAAGATGGAGCGATTCAAGGATCAGGTCCCGCACCCGTTCCGCAGGAATTCCGACGGCGGCGAGGTCGCCCAGCGTGACCGCGCCGTCCCGCTTGGCCAGCCTGGCGCCGTCGTGGTTTACCACCAGCGGAACGTGGGCGTATTCCGGAGTCGGCAGGCCCAACAGCGTAGCCAAATACGCCTGCCGGGGAGTCGATGGAAGGAGGTCGTCGCCGCGCACCACCTGGTCAATTCCCTGGGCGGCGTCGTCCACCACGACTGCCAGGTTATAGGCGGTTACACCGTCGTTCCGGCGCAGCACGAAGTCGTCCACCACGCCCACGTACTTGCCATGCAACTGGTCCTCAACAGCCCACTCAGTAACGTCCGAAAGCAGGCGGATCGAGGCCGGACGTGAGGCGCGCCGGATCTCACGTTCGGCGTGGGAAAGCCGTCGGCACGTGCCCGGATACGCACCCTGAGGAGCATGCGGCGCGGACGGCGCCTCTTGGATCTCCCGCCGCGTGCAGAAGCATTCATAGGTACGGCCCTCATGGGCGAGGCGGGCGATCGCGTCGTCGTAGAGCGCCGCGCGCTCAGTCTGGCGTACGACGGCGGCGTCCCAACCGACGCCGATTGCCTCAAGATCGCGGAGCTGCTCCGCCTCCGCACCGGACCGGGCGCGGTCCAGGTCCTCGACGCGCAGCAGGAAATCACGGCCGCTGGACTTCGCGAACAGCCAGGCGAGGATGGCCGTGCGGAGATTGCCGACGTGCAACTCACCGGAGGGGCTCGGGGCGAAGCGGCCAGCAGAAGTCATGATCCAAGCCTATGCGGGTCTTTCGGGCCGGGCGGATTGTGCGCCTGAAGTCCCGGCAACGCAAGAGCCCCTCAGCTACCGCAACGATCCGGTGGCTCAGGGGCTCTTACTGTGCTGCCCGCACGAACGGGCGAGTGCAGAATGACAATGCTGTGAACAAGAGTCAATCAGCGGCTGCTTCCTTGCGGGAAACCTGTGCAGGGCTCCGGGTGGTGTTCCGGGTGCCTGGTGCCTGCGGGGTCCGGCGGTAGCCTCGTCCTGCTTCGTTGTCACCATTTGAGCAGGAGACATACAGTTGGTGCAACGGACAACGATAAGAATGGTCGATCTGACCAGTCTGCTGTGAAAACATGGACAGGAAGTGGTCACATTGCAGGAACTCGACGCCACGGACCGCCGGATCCTCGCCGCGCTTGATGAGGACCCGAGGGTGCCCATCATGGTGTTGGCCCAAAGGCTCCACCTCGCGCGGGGGACTGTTCAATCCCGCCTGGAGCGGATGACCGCGGCAGGGGCCCTGCGCCCGAACAGCAGCCGTGTACTGCCGTCCGCCCTGGGGCGCGGTGTTGCCGCCGCGGTCAGCGCAGAACTCGACCAGAGCCATTTGAACGAAGCCATCGCCGCCCTCCGGAACATCCCCGAAGTCCTCGAATGCCATGCACCCGCAGGCGACACCGACCTCATTATCAGGGTGGTGGCCAAAAGCCCGGACGACCTTTACCGGGTCTCCGAGGAAATTCGTCTATGTCCTGGAATCGTGCGAACGTCCACCAGCATGTTCCTCCGGGAAGTCATTCCGTATCGAACCACCGGCCTCCTTCAGGAGTAGGCACGCACGTTTATCCACATAGGGCAGTTGTGCCCATGTGCCAGTCTCTGGCCCCGGCCTAGGATGGGACAGATCAACGGCAGACAAATCTGGGGGCATAGTGGCGGGCAACTTCTACGGCGCAGACGTCGCGCAGCTGCGCCAGTTGGCCAAGGAACTGGCCCGCAAAGCGGACCGCCTCACGGATCTGGGACAACAGTTGTCAGGGTCAATCACCAACAGTCCATGGCGGGGGAACGACGGCGACCGCTTCCGTCATGAGTGGAACAGCTCGCATCTGCGGGCCCTCCAGAGCGCGGCGTCCGGCATAAAATCCGCCTCCGAGAGTCTTCTCAAGAACGCCCAGGAACAGGACACTGCCAGCACAGGTGGCGGTCCCGGTGGCGCAGGCTCCGGCGGAGCTGGTTCGTCGGGCGGGAACGGGCAGGAGCTCACGGACCTGCTGAACGCCATGACGCCCGGGGAACGTGCTGAATACCTCCGAAGCGACGAATTCAAGAGGTGGGCGCTCGAACATCCCGACGCAGCCAAGGCAGCCATGGATGCGGCCGCCGATTCGGGGCTTATCGAAAAGAAGTCACCCGAATACTCCCAATTCCTCAGCGATTACTGGAACCAGCAGGCCATGCGGGAGATGGGCATCGATCCCTCCACTTGGGACACCAGCAAGGGCACCGAGTACAACTGGGAAACCATCAAGAAGGTCTACGACTTCTACGGACAGGCCTTCCTGGCCAACCCGGACCTCCAATGGGCCGGCATGGCCAACATGATCGGCCCCTCCTTCGCCGGCGGCTTCAAGGACATGGCCATGCTGCGCGACCTCGCCCAGCAAATAGCCGACAACCCGGCCTCGGACATCCCCATCCCGGTGCTTGACCAGATCGAGCAACTGGCCGGCATGACCGATGCCGAGATCAAGTTCTATGAGACGTCCATGCTGGACATGAACAAAGAGATCTTCCTGGACCAGGCCCGCCAGCACCAGGCGTACATGAATGGCGGCATCGACGAGATCAACCGTCTCCGTGATTCCGGGGCCATCGACCCCGGAACTGCAGAGGCTTGGGCACAGATCGATTCCGGCGACCCCGCACAGGTCAAGGAGGGCAACACAGCCCTGTTGTACCGCGAGCAGAACGAAATCATCGCTGACGATTACACGAACATGCGCAACCACCCTGGCGGGGAAGCCGTGACCTACATGGTCACCCTGGCCGGTGAGCCATCCATCCCTGGAGCCAAGAGCTATCCCGAGGTCTTCCCTTACGAATTCAGCGTGGAGAGCCCGGGACCCGAGAACGTCCCCTTCACCAACTGGGATAACCCGGCACAGTTCCGCACGGATTTCACCACTGGGTTCCCGGACGGCAACATCGCCGATGCCGACCAACGGTGGGCGCTGATCCAGCAAGACACTCTCCCGGCCTACCAGGACCTGTTGGCCAACGATCCGCAGGAGGCCAGGGACATCATCGGATCAGACTTCAACGATCGCGTTGAGCAGTATCGGCCTACCAACAATATTCCCGGCATCATGGACCGGTTCCTGGATGGCTTCGACGCGGAGGTGCACCAATGATGCGGCCGTTCCGCGGGCTTCGTCAGCCAGCACTCTCCGTGGTTGTCGGTCTTGGACTCCTGGCCACGACCGCATGCCAAATGCCCGGCCCCGTTCCGCAGTCCCAGCCGTCAGAAACGTCCTCATCTTCCCAAGGGAGCACAGTGATTACCTCGGAATTCTCCACGCTCGACGCCGCAGGTGTTGACCGGATCAGGACGGACAAGCAGGCCCGGCTGGACATGAGCGGCGGTACCCTGCAGAAATCGGCCGTGCGTGTTTCCGGGGATAGCTACGGACCGGAAATCAATACTCAAGGCTCCGGCAAGATCAACCTCACGATCGTGGGCCCCAGTGGCGAGGTCAACGGCCAAACGGACCGCATCCGGTTCAAGACCACGGATGCCCGGCCCGACTTTACTGAGGTCACCTACTTCCTCACCGCAGATTCCTTGGACGGACTCAGCACTCTCATCCGCGACGGCGTGGAGAAGTACGGAATCGACTCCGATGACGCCGAGCGTTGGATTGACTCCGCCGGAAAGGACCCGGGGTCAAAGAGCGACTACTCGCTGACCTCAGGCACCAGCACAGGGCTTGAGGTGAACTACGACCTCCGCTTTGACGGCTCCAAGGACCAATACGTCATCATCGTTCACGTAAGCCCCGCCGACTGACCCGCCCGTTGCATGGAGATGGCTAGACGGGTGGACCAATGTTCGTCTTCAGGTTCTTCATCACCAGGGTTGATGTCAGGCGTTCCACCCCAGGAAGAGCTGCGAGCTCGTCGTCGTAGAAGCGCTGATAGGCAGGCAGGTCGGCGGCAATGACCTTCAGCAGGTAGTCCGGAGAGCCGAAGAGCCGCTGGGCCTCCACAATGTTGGGACTCGCTGTTACGCGCTCCTCAAAATCGGCCAGAATGGTGCGCTCCACCTGCCTGAGGGTGACAAACACAATCGCTTCGAAACCCAACCCCACCGCGGCAGGATCGATGTCGGCGCGGTAGCCACGGATCACCCCTGAGGACTCCAAATCACGAAGCCGCCGGTGGCATGGGGCTACGGTCAAGCCCACCTTGGAAGCGAGCGCCGTGGCCGTCATTCGCCCATCCTCTTTGAGGTGACGCAAAATGCTTCTATCAATTCCGTCAATCACGCAATAATCTTACCCAAAATTGCGGATACAGAGCTAAATCAGGGAACACTTATGGGGCCTTTTTCCCTAGAGTTTTCTTACCAACCAACTCTGGAGAGATCGTGAATCCGCAGCTGTTCCTCGCCTTCATGCTTGTGGCCGTCAGTTTGGCGTGCACCCCCGGCGTCGACTGGGCGTACTCGATTTCCGCCGGCCTCCGTCAACGGAGTTTCGTCCCCGCTGTTGCCGGCCTCTGCAGCGGGTACGTCATCCATACATTGCTGATGGCAGCGGGGTTGGCCGCACTGCTCGCAGGAGTCCCGGGACTCCTGGGGTGGTTGACCATCGCGGGCGCCGCGTACTTGCTTTGGCTCGGCGTGGCGACGATCCGCTCGTGGCGAGGGGCGAGCTTCAGTGCGGAAGGCGGCGTCGTGCAGTCCGGAAACCAGCTCCGAACGTTCATCCAGGGCATGGGTACCAGCGGCATTAATCCCAAGGGCCTGCTGTTCTTCGTCGCCTTGGTTCCGCAGTTCGTCAGCCCCGAGGCAGCGCTGCCCGTTCCGGTCCAGTCAGGCTTGTTGGGCCTGACCTTCGTAGTCCTTGCCGGTCTTGTCTACACCGGCGTGGCCTTGACGTCCCGGAAGTTGCTGGCTTCCCGGCCTGGCGCCGCGCGGGTTGTGACGCTGGTCAGCGGGATCATCATGATCGGACTCGGGACAGTGCTGTTGTCGGAACAACTCATTCCATTGCTGCCACTGCTGGCGTCGTCGGGCGCTTAGGCCGCCAGCAGCTCGTCCAGGCGCTCGTATCCTTCGATCACGCCGTAGTCCATGCCAGTGGCCAGGGCCATGTCGCGGGCTTCCACGGACGGATAGACCTCATGGGCCGACATCCGGGTCCTGCCATCGATTTCCTCGAAGGTGGTGGTGCTGATGACCACTTGGTTGGGAGCGCCGTCGAACTCGACTGTCTGGATGATCAACGCATCGGATTCAACGGTGTGGAAGACGCCGCGGAAGCCATACATCCCACTGTCGTCGCCACTTTCGTACCGCCAGCTGCCTCCAGTGGTGGCGTTGTACTCGGTAATCTTCGTGACGGTGCTGCGCGGGCCCAGCCATTTGGCCAACAGGTCCGGGTCAACGTGGGCTTTGAAGACTGCACTGACCGGGGCATCGAATTCGCGGACTGTGTCAACGAACGGGACGCCATCGCCGGCAGTGATTGTTGTTGGATTGCTCATTTCAGTTCCTCTTTCTTCTTTGCTGGTTGTGTTTAAGGTTCTTGTTCCACTGGGCTGGCGCCCAACAGGTCATCCAGGCGCCGGAAGCGGGATTCGGCGATCAGGCGGTACTGGTCAATCCAGGCCGTCAAACGCTCAAGCGCCGCTGCATCGAGATGGACAGGCCTCCGCTGGGCATCGCGGGAGCGGGTCACCAACCCAGCGTGCTCCAACACCTGGATGTGCTTTGAAACGGCTTGCTTGGTGATGGCGAATGGTTCCGCGAGCTCGTTGACAGTGGCATCTCCGCGGGAAAGCCGGGCAACGATGGCCCGCCTGACCGGATCAGCCAATGCCATGAAGGCCTTGTCCAAGGTGTCAGGGCCCGGAGCATCGTGTTGCATCGCCGCGTCACCCTTTCGTCATCATCATTAATCAACCGTTTGCTTGATCAACTACTTGGTTGATTACAACGATACGCCTCTCCTGTGGAAGGCACAATGGTTTTTTCCTACTCGCCGCCCAGCTGCCGGAAGTCGTTCTCCCACAACCTGCGCATTTCGGCGTCCTTGCGGATGACTTCCGAGGTCTCCAGCTCTGCCGGCGGGGCGGGCCGCTTGGACCGCGGAGTCAGGGTACGGCGGCCTTGGTCAACTGCCAGGAGTGCCCTGTCAGTGAGGGCGTCATTCTTCAACGCCAGATTGGTCTTCCGACGACGCAGGACTTCCTTCAAGGCAGCCTGCGCGGATTCGAAGTCGCCCCGGGCCCGCAGGGAACGTGCCCGGATCAACAACAACGCGGCCGAAAGGTCGTCCGTGTTGAGCAAACCCTCAGTCCAGAGCACAACGTCGCGGTGCCGCTGCAACGAGTATGCGGCTGTGCAGCGTGCCAGGGCAGAAGGCAACGACGGCGGCAGGCTCACCACAGCCTCCAGCGCCGACTCAGTCATCCCCATCTCCCGGAGGCAATGGGCCAGCGCCAGGAACACCGATTCCTCGCTGAACAAGACAGGAACCTCAATGCGTTCGGCAACCTCGACCCGGGTGACCACCTGCCCAAGGTAGATGGCCGAGAACTGGCTGGCGTCGTCGTCGATCCTTGTTGTCAGACCGCGCTGCAACAGCTCGGATGCCCTGAGGAACCCGCCGTGCTTGTATGCGAGCAGGCCAGCCATCACATTGCATAATCCGGCCCACCCCGGATTCATGCGGCCAAAAGCCAGGAGCCGGTCCGGTTCCGTGGACGTGAAGACGGCTTCGTGCATCGCCTTCGCTGTCTTGGGGGAGAGCATCTTCAGCCTCGGAACATTGCCCACCAAGGATAACTTCGCGTGGTCACGGCCGTTCAGGACCCCGGAGAGAACGTCATTGACACCGTCGGCCAAGCCGCGGACCGGTGTCCGGACGTAACCTTCCCGGAACGGTGTCAAATCCCGGGTGTCATGGAAGATCGTGTGCACGCGCCCGTTTGGAACTTGGCTCATGAAACCATGCTAACCGCCGCTGAACTGGGCACATCCCCTGCTATCGGAGGCATTTCAGGAGTATTATGGCGGCGTCGGCAAGGTTTTGCCACACCCCTTGCCGCAGGTCGGCTCTCCATGAGAAGAGCCGGTTAACCGCGTGAAAGGGAGGACTTGATGACCACCGCTTCGCACCCCGCCGAACACCACCACATGATGGGGTTGACACTTCGCAACACCGCCATGGGCGTTGGCATTGTATTTCTGCTGGTTGGTGTCCTGGGCTTCATCCCGGGAATCACCACCAATTTCGGCGCCATGACCTTTGCGGGACATGAATCCGGCGCCATGCTGCTTGGAGTCTTCCAAGTGTCCATACTCCACAACATCGTTCATCTGCTGTTTGGCGTGGCCGGCTTGGCCATGGCAAGGAACGCACGCATGGCCCGCCTGTTCCTCCTGGGCGGCGGCGCCGTGTACATCGTTCTTTGGATCTATGGCCTGGTCATCAACCAGGAAACAGGCGCCAACTTCGTTCCGTTCAACACGGCCGACAACTGGCTGCACCTGATCCTCGGCGTTGCCATGATCGGTTTGGGCGCCTGGCTGGGCAGGGATGCCATGGACGAATCACCGGCGGCGCGAAGGAACATGTAAACCTTCCTGCACGTCTTGTGAATCAACGACGGCGGCTGCCCCCTTCGTGGGGACGGCCGCCGTTTTGTTTTCGCCGAGGTTTTCTGGCTTTAGCGCGGGGCTCGTCCGCCCAACCGCGTGGTGACCTTGGCAGCTGCTGCAGCACACGCTTCGCCGAGGCTTGCCAGGGTGTCCTGCGAGACGCGGAATTTCGGCGCAGGGATCAGGACCGACGCCACGATGTCGCCCCGGTGGTCATAAACGGGAGATGCCACGCCCACCTCTTCGATGGACGTTTCCCCGAAGTTCACAGCCCAGCCGCGCTCCATCGACTCCTTCAGCCGCACAAGGTACGTCTCGACCGCGTCCTCGTCCATGCCAGAAAGGATGACCGAACCGCTGCGCAACAGCTGTCGCACGCGGTCCTCGTTCTCCGCGGCAAGGAACACTTGCACCGACGAACTCAGGGCCTCGTTGTAACGGGCACCCAGCGGAGCCAGGTGCTTGACCTGGTGCCTGCTGGGGATCTGTTCCACGCACATGGATTCGTTGCCGTTCCACACCATGAGCGCGCTGGTCTCCCCTGTACGTTCGGTGAGTTCGCGCAGCACGGGGTAGGCGACACGGCGCTCTTCGAGTTCCGCCAGGAGCGGGCCCGCCATGGCGATCATCCCCAGCCCCATGCGGAACCTGCGCGAATCGACGTCGCGCTCTACCAGGTTCTCCTGTTCCAGTGTCGCCAGGATGCGGGAGACTGTGCTCTTGTGCAGTCCGATCCGGCCGGCGATTTCAGTAACTCCCAAGAGGGGTTCGTCAGCCGTGAAGCTGCGAAGGACTGCTATGGCGTTGACGATCACCGACGTGCTTTTGTTATCGCCGTTGCTTGGAGCGTCGTTGGATTCCGAGGGGGTCATGGGTTCACTATATTTCGACGGCGGTCGCCGCGCCGGACCCGACTTGGCCGGTGGACACCGCGCACAGTATCCACCGGCCCAGGCACCTAGGCTCCGATGATGTTGTACTCGGGCCCAAACGGGAACTTGGTGATGTTCTCGGCGCCGTCTTCGCCAACCACCAGGATGTCGTGTTCGCGGTACCCGCCGGCACCCGGCTGGCCGTCAAGGACAGTGATCATTGGCTCCATGGAAACCACCATGCCCGGCTCCAGCACGGTATCGATGTCTTCGCGCAGCTCAAGGCCGGCCTCACGGCCGTAGTAATGGCTGAGCACGCCGAACGAGTGTCCGTAGCCGAACGTGCGGTTGGCCAGGAGCCCGTGGCTGACGTAGATCTCGTTCAGCTCAGCGGCGATGTCCTTGCAGACCGCGCCGGGCTTGATGAGTTCCAGGCCGCGCTTGTGGACGTCCACGTTGACGTTCCACAGCTCCAGGGAGCGGGCATCCGGTTCGCCGTAGAACAGGGTCCGCTCCAAGGCCGTGTAATAGCCGCTGGTCATGGGGAAACAGTTCAGGGACAGAATGTCGTGTTCCTGGATCTTGCGGGTGGTGGCCCAGTTGTGGGCGCCGTCGGTATTGATGCCCGACTGGAACCAAACCCAAGTGTCGCGGATTTCGGAGTCCGGGAACGTGCGGGCGATCTCGTGCACCATTGCCTCGGTGCCGATCAGCGCGACCTCATACTCCGTGATGCCGGCCGTAATGGCGTTGCGGATGGCTTCGCCGCCCAGGTCGCCGATGCGGGCACCATGCTTGATGACCGCGATTTCCTCGTCAGACTTGATCATGCGCTGACGCATGGCCGCCTGGGCCACATCCACCAGTGTCGCGCCGGAGAAGGCGGCCTGGATCTTGTTTCGATTGTCCAGCGGCAACGAGTCGTCCTCGACGCCGATGCGGCGCGGGTTGATGCCGCGGGTTCGCAGGACTTCCTGGATGGCGTGGATGTAGTTATCACGACGCCAGTCCGTGTACACCAGGTTGTCGCCGTAGCTGCGGCGCCAAGGCATCCCGGCGTCGATATTTGCCGTAATGGTGACAGTGTCATCCTTGGTGACCACCATCCCGTAGGAGCGGCCGAAGTAGGTGAAGAGGAAGTCGGAGTAGTACTTGATGGAGTGGTAGCTGGTGAGAATGACGGCGTCGAGGTCCTTCTCGGCCATGATGCGGCGCAGGCCGCTGAGGCGACGCTCGAACTCTGCATCGGAGAACGTCAGCGAGACCTTCCCGCCATTGTTGAGGACCTTGGTGCGCTCGAGCTTGGCGACATCGTTGACGGCCTCGTTCTGGGTGATGGTCATGGTCTTTCCTTTCAAGGGGTTGGTAGTTCTAGTCCTGCAGCAGAGGCTTCTTGGAAGTCTCGGCGGCGAACAGGACTGCGATGAGGGAAACTATTGCGGCGGCCACGAGGTACCAACCGGGGGCCAGCTTGCTGGCGGTCATGCCGATCAGGAGGGTGGCCATGAACGGTGCGGTGCCACCGAACAAGGCGTTGGAGAGGTTGAAGCTGACGGCGAAGCCGGTGTACCGGACCTTCGTGGGAAAGAGTTCGGCGAGGAAACTGGGCAGGGTGCCGTCGTTGAGGGTAAGCATGCCGCCCAGCAGGATCTGCACCAGCACGATCACCAGGAAGTTCCGTGTGTCCAGGAGCATGAAGGCCGGCACTGTCAGCAGGATGAAGAGGACTGAGGCCGTGATGAGCATTCGTTTCCGGCCGAACTTGTCCGAGGCGATGCCCGTCAGGAAGATGAAGCCGATGTAGCTGGCCAGGGCAATGGTGGTGGCAAGGAACGACTCCGTGGCACCGAAGCCCAGTTCCTCGGACAAATACGTCGGCATGTAGCTGAGGATGACGTAGAACCCGACGGCGTTGAGCAGCACCGCGCCCGTGGCGATGATGAGCTGCTTCCGGTACGTCTTGAACATTGCCAAGGCCGGGGCTTTGACGCTGCTGTCCTTTTCAGCCAGTTCACGGAACGCAGGAGTGTCCTCGAGCTTGGTCCGGATGTACCTGCCGATGAGGCCCATCGGCGCGGCGAGCAGGAACGGCAACCGCCAGCCCCAGTCGCCCAGTTGCTCGGCGGTGAGCAACGAGCTTAGGAGCGCAGCCAGCAACGATCCCAGCAGCAGTCCCGCTGCTGTACTTGCAGGCACGACGGCGGCGTACAGTCCGCGACGATTCGGCGGCGCGTACTCCACCAGGAAGGCCGACGCCCCGGCGTACTCGCCTGCTGCGGAGAAGCCTTGGACGACGCGTACCAGGAGGAGCAGGATCGGCGCCATCACGCCGATGGTGGCGTAGCCCGGTATCAGTGCGATGCAGAACGTCGCCACCGACATCAGGACGATCGAGAGGGAGAGCGCCTGCTTCCTTCCGAGGCGGTCGCCGATATGGCCCCAGATGAAACCGCCGAGCGGCCTCACGAAGAAGCTGATGGCGAAGACACCGAACGTCGCGAGCAGGGCTGTTTGGCGGTCGGACTCGGGGAAGAAGACAGTAGAGATAGTGCCGGCCAGGTAGCCATAGACGGCGTAGTCGAACCACTCAACGAAGTTGCCGATGAAGCTGGCAGTGACCACACGACGTCGGGTGTCCTTGCTGACTGTGTTGTTGGGGCTGTGTTCGAGGATGTGGTTGGGGCCGGAGGCGGAGGAAGTGCCTTGCTCGGCTGCCACAGAGGATTCATTGCTCATGTGTCCACCAAAATCATTTGGGTTGCATTCAACGCAACGCTGTTGCACCAGACTATGTGTGAGCGACGCCACGGTCAAGGGTTATTTTGAATCCGAATTTTTAGCAAAAATTAAGCTCCGACTTACGCGGACTCTGATGGCATGAGTTGATTTTGTTGCGATAGCGCCAACCTAGTTGCACTAATCAACCGATCCCCACTCACCTTTCGGTCCTTTTTCAATGACGCCCTCTCACCTTCCGACCCCTTTTCGGCAAACGCTCTCTCACCTGGGCGCTTGAGGCCCGACGTCGGCACTCAAGGAGGCATCGACGTCGGGCGCTGCCTTCTAGCGGCGGAGCACGCTGCCGCCGCCAAGACGAAGCCAGTCGGGACGCACGCGCACAACGGCGCCATGCAGCGGACGTGAGAGAGCGCCGGGAAAAACCGGCCTAACCGTGAGAGAGCGCCAGGAAAAACCGGCCTAACCGTGAGAGAGCGCCAGGAAAAACCGCGCAAACGGTAAGAGGGGGTCAGAGGACCTTGCGGATGGTCTCTTCGAAGCTGACTACGTGGTGCAGGGCGAGCTCGGCGGCCCGGTCTTCGTCGCCGTCGGCGATGGCAGTCAGGAGGTCGGCGTGCTCGGAGATATGGCCGGAGACGGAGGGCATTTTCTCGAGCATGTGGCACCAAATGCGGGTGGCCAGGTTGTCGTACCGGATGAGGACGTCTTCGAGGTGCGCATTGGCGGAGGCCTTGTAGATGAGCCGGTGCACCTGGATGTCGTAGCGCATGAGCTCTTGGGAGGAATTGTCCTGGCCTTCAAGATCACGGATGGCCGCCGCGACAGTGCGGAGTTCCGAACGCATGGAGGGACTGGCCATGCGGGCAGCCTTCCGGGACGCCAGGGGTTCCAGCAGCTCGCGGATCTCGGAGACCTCGGCGAGCTGCGTGATGTCCACGCCTGTGGCAAAGGTTCCGCGCCGGGGGTACGACACCACCAGATGATCGCTTTCAAGGCGCTTGATGGCTTCGCGGACAGGAGTGCGCCCGATGCCGAGTTCGGCGGCGATCTGGCCGTCGTTGATGGGGTCGCCAGGCTTGATGTCCAGCATGATGAGCCTGTCGCGCAGCAGCAGGTAGGCGTTCTCCGCCAGGGACGTACCCTGCGGAACTGATTCCAGTGCTTCCAGTGCTGCGCTCATTGCTCTCTCCCGTTAGTCGCGTTCCCAGTCTGCTGGATGAGTTGGCGCAGACCTGTTGACGACTATGTAATCTCCAACATACTATGGCAATAGTTCTAATATATCAGTTGCCTAACAGATGGCTGCTTCAAGTACTTCAAAAGGAGAACACCATGGTTGAACCGCTGATCCGCCCGCTGGCACAGGCGGACCCGGAGGTCGATCAGGCGATCGCCCAGGAACTCATCCGCCAGCAGTCAACGCTGGAAATGATCGCCTCTGAGAACTTCGCCCCTACGGCCGTCATGGAGGCCCAGGGATCGGTACTGACCAACAAGTACGCCGAAGGTTACCCGGGCAAGCGCTACTACGGCGGCTGCGAGCACGTTGATGTGATCGAACAGCTGGCCATCGACCGCCTGAAGTCCTTGTTTGGCGCAGAGTTCGCCAACGTCCAGCCCCACTCAGGAGCCCAGGCCAACGCCTCGGCCATGCACGCGCTGATCACCCCGGGCGACACCATCATGGGCCTGAACCTCGCCCACGGCGGCCACCTGACGCACGGCATGCGCATCAACTTCTCCGGCAAGCTCTACAAGGTTGTTCCCTACGGCGTCCGCGAGGACACCCACACCGTGGATATGGCCGAAGTTGAGCGTCTCGCCCTTGAGAGCAAGCCACAGCTGATAGTCGCCGGCTGGTCCGCTTACTCACGGCAGTTGGACTTCGCCGAGTTCCGCCGCATTGCGGACTTGGTGGGCGCCTACCTCATGGTTGACATGGCCCACTTCGCCGGCCTCGTAGCAGCAGGACTACACCCCAGCCCGGTCCCCCACGCGCACATCGTCACCAGCACCACGCACAAGACCCTCGGCGGCCCCCGCGGTGGCGTGATCCTGACCAACGACGCCGACATCGCCAAGAAGGTTAACTCCGCGGTCTTCCCCGGCCAGCAGGGTGGCCCCTTGGAGCACGTGATTGCAGCCAAGGCCGTAGCCTTCAAAATGGCCGCCGAGCCCGAATTCCAGGAACGCCAGGTCCGCGTGCTGGAAGGCTCCAAGATCCTGGCCGAACGCCTCCTCCAAGATGACGTAGCCGCCGCCGGCATCTCCGTGGTCAGCGGCGGAACCGACGTCCACCTGGTGCTCGCCGACCTCCGCCACTCAGTACTTAACGGTCAGCAGGCCGAAGACACACTGCACCGCATCGGCATCACGGTCAACCGCAACGCCGTCCCGTTCGACCCCCGCCCGCCCATGGTTTCGTCGGGCCTGCGCATCGGCACCCCCGCCCTCGCCGCCCGCGGCTTCGGCGCCGAGGACTTCACCGAAGTCTCAGACATCATTGCGACGGCGTTGATCGCCGCAGCGAACAGCGGCACCGAAGCAGGCTCCCAAGCAGGCACCGAAGCCGGCACCGAGGGTGACGTGACCCTGGACGAGGCCACCGTCGTCGAGCTCCGCAGTCGCGTGACCGCTCTGGCAGAGAAGTTCCCGCTATACCCCCACCTGAACAACAACGGCAACGGCGCCGCAACCGAAGCAGAACTGATTGGAGCAGCCCAGTGAGTGCAGACCACCTCCCCGAACACCCGGACTTCCTCTGGCGCAACCCGGACCCGAAGAAAAGCTACGACGCCGTGATTGTGGGCGGCGGCGGGCACGGCCTGGCCACCGCGTACTTCCTGGCGAAGAACCACGGCATGACCAATATCGCCATCCTGGAAAAGGGCTGGCTGGCCGGTGGAAACATGGCCCGCAACACCACCATCATCCGTTCCAACTACCTCTGGGACGAGAGCGCAGCCATCTACGAGCACGCGCTGAAGCTCTGGGAAATCCTCCCGGAAGAGCTGGAGTACGACTTCCTGTTCAGCCAGCGCGGCGTCATGAATCTGGCCCACACCTTGGGCGATGTCCGCGAAAGCGTTCGCCGCGTGGGCGCCAACAGGCTCAACGGCGTTGACGCCGAATGGCTTGACCCGCAGCAGGTCAAGGAACTCTGCCCCATCCTGAACATCAGCGACAACATCCGCTACCCCGTCATGGGTGCCACCTACCAGCCGCGTGCAGGCATCGCCAAGCACGACCACGTGGCCTGGGCCTTCGCCCGCAAGTGCGACGAGCTGGGCGTGGACATCATCCAGAATTGCGAAGTCACCGGCTTCATCAAGGACGGCAACCGCGTCACCGGCGTCAAGACCACCCGCGGCACCATCAACACCGAAAAGGTGGGCCTCTGCGCCGCCGGCCACAGCTCGGTCCTGGCAGAAATGGCCGGCTTCCGACTTCCCATCCAGTCCCACCCGCTCCAGGCACTGGTGTCCGAACTGCACGAACCCGTTCACCCCACGGTGGTCATGTCCAACCACGTGCACGTGTACGTCTCCCAGGCCCACAAGGGTGAACTGGTGATGGGCGCCGGCGTCGACTCCTACAACGGCTACGGCCAGCGCGGCTCGTTCCATGTGATCGAGGAGCAGATGGCAGCAGCGGTCGAGCTCTTCCCGATTTTCGCCCGGGCCCACGTGCTCCGGACCTGGGGCGGCATCGTGGACACCACCTTGGACGCCTCGCCGATTGTTGGCCTCTCCCCGGTGGAGAACATGTTCGTCAACTGTGGTTGGGGAACCGGCGGCTTCAAGGGCACTCCGGCGGCCGGCCTGACCTTCGCGCACACCATCGCTACGGGCGCACCGCACAAGCTGAACAAGCCGTTCGCGCTGGAACGCTTCGAGACCGGTGCCTTGATCGACGAACACGGCGCCGCAGCCGTGGCCCACTAGCCAGGACAGGAAAGACATGCTCCTCATTTCATGCCCCAACTGCGGGCCACGCGACGAAACCGAATTCCACTACGGCGGCCAAGCACACGTCGCCTACCCCGAGACCCCGAATGACCTCACGGACCGTGAATGGGCTGAATACCTGTTCTACCGCGAGAACACCAAGGGAACCTTCGCCGAGCGTTGGGTTCACAGCACGGGCTGCCGCCAGTGGTTCAACATGCTCCGTGACACCGTGAGCTACGAAATCCACTCCATCTACGGGATGGGCCAGCCCCGCCCGGAGCTCCAAGCAAGCGCTGCCAGCGCCGGGACAAGCAAGAGCGAACCCACCCAGCCGGGCGAGTTCACCCAGGCCGGGGACTTCGGCCAGGCCGGCGAACCGGGCCTCGCCCCCGGAGCCAGCTCACCCACGGCCACGACCCCCATCTCCTCGGAAGGAGTCTAGAAGTGACCAGCAAGAACGCACGCCTCGCCACCGGCGGACGCATCGATCGCAGCATCTCTTGGCGCTTCACCGTGGACGGCCAGGAATTCACCGGCCACCCGGGTGACACCATCGCTTCGGCGCTGCTGGCCAATGGCCACATCAACGCCGGCAACTCCCTCTATGAGGACCGCCCCCGCGGCATCATGGCCGCTGGCGTGGAAGAGTCCAACGCCCTGGTCAAGATCGCTCCCCGCTTCCGCGGACATGTTGCTGAGTCCATGCTTCCCGCCACGGCAGTTTCCCTGGTGGACGGCATGAACATTGAGCTCTTGTCCGGCCTTGGCAAGCTTGATCCCAACGAGGACAAGGCCGAATACGACAAGAAGTACGTCCACACGGATGTCCTGGTAGTCGGCGGCGGTATTGCCGGACTGGCGGCGGCCCGCGAAGCTGTCCGCACCGGTGCCCGCGTCATCCTCATTGACGACCAGCCCGAACTTGGCGGCGCGCTGCTCTCCGGTTCAACGGCCGAGGGTCTGGCCGATCAGATCGAAGGCAAAGCGGCCCTGGAATGGGTTGCGGACGTGGAAGCTGAACTGGTCTCCGCCGGCGAATGCACGGTGCTGAACCGCACCACGGCGTTCGGCTCCTACGATTCCAACTACTTCATCGCAGCCCAGAACCGCACGGACCACTTGAGCGTTCCGGCAGCGTCGGGTGTCTCCCGCCAGCGTATTTGGCACATCCGTGCCAAGCAGGTTGTCCTGGCTCCGGGCGCCCATGAGCGTCCGCTGGTGTTCGAGAACAACGACCGCCCAGGCATCATGCTCGCCTCGGCCGCCCGCACGTACCTCAACCGCTACGCCGTCGCCGCCGGTTCACGCGTCGTCATCAGCACCACCAACGACTCCGCTTATGCTCTCGCCGCGGACCTGCAGGCAGCAGGCGTGGCGATTGCCGCCGTCGTCGATGCCCGTCCGCAGCTCAGCGCGAAGGCCGCCGCCGCCGTCGAGTCCGGTATCCGGGTCCTCATCGGCAGCGCCGTGGCGGACACCTCTGCAGATGCCAACGGCCGCCTGAATGGCGTCACCGTCCGCAGCATTAACGACGACGGCGAACTCACCTCGGGCGTCGAACAGCTGGCTGCCGATCTGCTTGCCGTTTCCGGTGGCTGGTCTCCGGTGGTCCACCTCCACAGCCAGCGCCAGGGCAAGCTGCGTTGGGATGACGAGCTCGCAGCGTTCATTCCCACCAAACCGGTCCGCGACCAGCAGGTTGTTGGCGCAGGACGTGGCAGCTACGAACTGAAGGACTGCCTGGCAGAGGGCATCTGGGCGGGAGCGGCAGCATCCATCGCAGCCGGCTTCGAGTCCGCGACCACCCCGGTGGAACTGCAGGCTCCCGTGGCGAGCGCTCCCAGCCGCCAGCTTTGGCTGGTTCCCGGCCAGACCGGTGAGCCCGGCGAATGGCACCACCACTTCGTTGACTTCCAGCGCGACCAGTCCGTGGCAGATGTCCTCCGCTCCACCGGGGCGGGGATGCGGTCCGTGGAACACGTCAAGCGGTACACCTCCATCAGCACCGCCAATGATCAGGGCAAGACCTCGGGCGTCAACGCGATTGGCGTCATCGCCGCCGCGCTGAAGTTCGGCGGTGCCGAGAGCATTCCCGGCGTTGGCGAGATCGGCACCACCGCGTACCGCGCACCGTTCACGCCCGTGGCCTTCGCAGCGTTGGCAGGCCGCCAGCGTGGCGAACTGTTCGACCCCGCCCGCGTCACCTCCATCCACCCGTGGCACGTTGCCCAGGGCGCACTGTTCGAAGATGTCGGGCAGTGGAAGCGCCCCTGGTACTACCCGCAGGCCGGGGAAGACATGGACACAGCAGTCCTGCGTGAATGCGCAGCCGTCCGCGACTCCGTGGGCTTCATGGATGCCACCACGCTGGGCAAGATCGAGATCCGCGGCAAGGACGCGGGCGAATTCCTGAACCGCGTTTACACCAACGCGTTCAAGAAGCTCGCCCCGGGATCCGCCCGCTACGGTGTCATGTGCACCCTGGACGGCATGATCTTCGACGACGGCGTGACCCTCCGCTTGGACGATGACCGCTACTTCATGACCACCACCACCGGCGGCGCAGCCAAGGTGCTGGACTGGCTGGAAGAGTGGCACCAGACGGAGTGGCCGGAACTCGATGTGGTCTGCACGTCCGTCACGGAGCAGTGGAGCACCATCGCCGTCGTTGGCCCGAAGTCCCGCGCCGTGATCGCCAAGGTTGCTCCGCAGCTGGCCGAAAACGGTGGCCTGGATGCCGAAGCCTTCCCGTTCATGACCTTCCGCGAGACCACGCTGGCCTCCGGGGTGCAGGCACGCGTTTGCCGCATCTCCTTCTCCGGCGAATTGGCCTACGAAATCAATATCCCGTCCTGGTACGGACTCAACACCTGGGAAGCCGTTGCTGCCGCAGGTGCCGAGTTCAACATCACCCCCTACGGCACCGAAACCATGCACGTGCTCCGCGCCGAGAAGGGCTACCCGATCGTCGGGCAGGACACCGACGGCACGGTCACGCCGCAGGACGCCGGCATGGACTGGATCGTCTCCAAGGCCAAGGACTTCATCGGCAAGCGCTCCTACCTCCGTCAGGACGCCAGCCGCGAAGACCGGAAGCACCTGGTCAGCGTCCTTCCCGTGGACCACTCGTTGCGCTTGCCGGAAGGCACCCAGCTGGTGGAAAAGGGCATCCCGGTCAACCCGGCTAATGGACCCGTCCCCATGGAGGGCTTCGTGACCTCCAGCTACCACAGCGCCGCGCTGGGCCGTTCCTTCGCCCTGGCTCTCATTCAAAACGGCCGCAACCGCATCGGCGAGACCCTTGTGGCCTCGCTGGGAGACCAATTGGTGGACGTGGTTGTTGGCGAAACCGTACTTTTCGATGCTGAAGGGACCCGCAAAGATGGCTGAAACAGCAACACCAGCAGAAACCGCACACGTCGACCGCGTCCGGGGCGCCCGCCGCAGCCCGGCCGAGCACTTGGCTGACGCTTTCACCTCCGGCTCCGTGCCGGGCACGGTGACGCTCACCGAAATCCCCTACCAGGCCATGGTGGGCGTTCGGGTTCACCGAACGTCCGACGCCGGTGCCCGCGTGGCGTCCGTGACCGGCGGCTTGCCTGCCGCTTGCGGTGACGTGACGGGCAGCGGTTCCGTGAACACCCTGTGGCTTGGCCCTACCGAATTCATGGTCGTCGCACCCGAGGAAGCCCACGATTCCCTCGGAGGCTCTTTGGTCAGCGATCTGACCACGGCCCTCGGTGGAGACGCAGGCCAGGTGGTGGACCTGTCCGCCAACCGCACCACGTTCGAGCTCTCCGGCAGCCACGCCCGCGCAGTGCTGGAGAAGACCTGCGCCTTGGACCTGCACCCACGGGTCTTCAAGACCGGGACAGCTGTTTCCACCGAGCTCGCCCACATCCCGGTGATGCTCTGGAAGACCTCTGACGAGTCCTACCGGATCTTTCCCCGGGCCTCGTTTGCCGATTTCCTGGGACGCTGGCTCCTCGACGCCATGCGGGAGTACGCCTCCCCAGAGGTCCCCTAATGGCATTGAGTGTGCTTGATCTGTTTTCTGTTGGCATCGGGCCGTCGTCTTCCCACACGGTAGGCCCGATGCGCGCGGCAAAGCAGTTCACGGACGGTCTTGAATCGTCCGGCCAGCTTCCGGCAACGGTGCGCGTCCAGGCAGAGCTTTTCGGCTCCCTGGGCGCCACCGGCCGGGGCCACGGCTCAGACAAGGCCGTGGTGCTGGGGTTGCAAGGCCACTCCCCCGAAACCGTGGACACCACCACTGCCGATGACCAGGTCGCAGCTGCCGCACTCGATGCAGAGCTACGCCTGGGCGGCAACCACCGCGTGGACTTCAACTGGGACGAGGACGTGGTCCTGCACCGACGCAAGTCGTTGCCGGCGCACCCCAACGGCATGACGTTCCGCGCGCTGGACCACAGCGGCTCAGTTTTGCGGGAGCGCAGCTACTACTCCATTGGTGGCGGCTTCGTAGTGGACGGGGACGCCTCGGGCACCGACAAAGTGGTAGCGGATGACACCGTGCTTCCCTACCCCTTCACCACCGCCGATGAGCTCCTGGCCATCTGCGGCCGCGAAGGCAAGTCCATCTCGGACATCATGCTGGCCAACGAGCTCGTGTGGCGTACGGAAGAAGAGCTACGCCAACGGCTGCTGGGCATCTGGGCCGTCATGCAGGAATGCGTGGAGAACGGCTGCTCTGCCGAGGGAATCCTACCCGGAGGCCTGAAGGTCAGGCGACGGGCGCCGTCGTTGTTCAAAAAGCTTTCCGAGACCGACGCGGACCTGAACGGAGCAAGTTCAGCGGATCCCCTCCTCGCCATGGAATGGGTCAACCTGTTCGCCCTGGCCGTGAACGAGGAAAACGCCGCGGGCGGCAGGATCGTCACCGCGCCCACGAATGGTGCAGCCGGCATTGTCCCGGCGGTGCTGCACTATTACACCAAGTTTGTGCCGGGAGCCAACGACGACGGTGTCGTGCGCTTCCTGCTGGCGGCGGCCGCCGTCGGAATTCTGTTCAAGATCAACGCATCCATTTCGGGTGCCGAAGTCGGCTGCCAAGGCGAGGTTGGTTCCGCCTGCTCCATGGCCGCTGCGGGGCTCTGCGAAGTCCTCGGCGGAACGCCTGAGCAGGTGGAAAATGCTGCCGAGGTGGGCATCGAACACAACCTGGGACTCACCTGCGATCCCGTGGGCGGGCTGGTGCAGATCCCCTGCATCGAACGCAACGCAATCGCCAGCGTGAAGGCCATCAACGCCGCCCGCCTCGCCCTGCACGGCGATGGCAGCCACAAAGTGTCCTTGGACAAAGCCATCAAGACCATGCGCGAAACAGGCGCGGACATGAAATCAAAGTACAAGGAGACCTCCCGTGGAGGCCTCGCCGTCAACGTAGTGGAGTGCTAGCCATGACTGCCATCCAAACTGAAACTGCTGCCGTTTCCCCCACTGAGACGACTGTGGAGCACGTCCTCACCCTCGACTGCCCTGAGGGTCCCGGAATTGTCCACGCGGTGTCCGGCTTCCTGCTGGAACACGGCTGCGACATCATCGACAACAAGCAGTTCGGCGATCGCGCCGAACGCCACTTCTTCATGCGGGTACACTTCGCGTCCGACGCCGGCACCTCCACTGTTGATGAGCTGCGGGCCGCTTTCTCTCCAGTAGGCGAGAAGTACGGCATGAACTGGCAACTCGAGCGCCAGGGGTACAAGCGCCGCGTGCTGATCATGGTCTCGAAGTTCGGGCACTGCCTGAACGACTTGCTGTTCCGCGCACGGATCGGTGAACTGCCCATTGACGTGGTGGGCGTCGTGTCCAACCACACCGACCATCAGGGTTTGGCAGAGTGGCACGGGATTCCGTTCTTCCACGTTCCTGTCACGGCTGCCACCAAGCCTGCAGCCGAGGGTCGCTTGCTGGAGATCATCGATGAACTGGACGTTGAGCTCATTGTCCTTGCCCGCTACATGCAGGTACTCAGCGACGACCTCGCCCGCAAGCTCGACGGCCGGGCGATCAACATCCACCACTCGTTCCTTCCGAGCTTCAAGGGTGCCAAGCCCTACCACCAGGCCTACGCGCGTGGTGTGAAAACTGTGGGTGCCACCGCCCACTACGTGAATGGCGAGTTGGACGAAGGACCCATCATCGCCCAGCAGGTAGTGGAGGTGGACCACACGTTCGGGCCGGACGATCTCGTAGCCGCCGGCCGGGACACAGAATGCAAGGCCCTCAGCAACGCCGTTCGCTGGCACTGCGAGGGGCGGATCATCCTGAATGGGACCAGGACGATCGTGTTGAAGTAGGCCTTGACTACCCGATTCGACGGTTTGCTGCGCGTTAGACGGTTTGAGCCGTCGAGTGGGCAGCGAGCCGTCGAATTGGTGGTTAAAGGCCGCTACAAGCGCGCAAGCTTCGTTGCCAGATGCAAGGCCCCGAGCCGGCCAGTCCCCCGTGGATCTCCCCCGCACAGGTCAAAAATCCGCTGCAGCCTGTGATGCATGGACTGCCGCTCCAGGTGCAGCCCACGTGCCGCTTGGGCTGTGTTGCATCCCGAATCCAACCAGACGGTCAGCGTGCGCAACAGCTCGGACTTTTTCAGGCGGTCATGCTCGAGGACGGCGCCCAGCTGCCGCTGGACGAACCCTTCGCGCGCGGCCGGGTCCAGGGACTCTTGGGCAAGGAGCTCCACCGCCAAGGTGTCAGCATCCACCACACCCCCGGTGCCCGGATCCAGGTCAAGCGCCCGCCGCGCCTCAGCCAGGGACCATGGCGCATCATCTATGCCGACACCCAACGGCCCGACAGCCACCGCAGAGCCGGCCGGCACCTCCAAGCGACGCAACGCATCCAACAGCGAACGCCGGGTGGCAGCCCCGTCGCCCAAGGCGGCGAGCGCGATCAGTTCAGCATTGCCCGCATAGCTTGCGCTGTGCGGAACACACTCGCGCAGCAGGGCATCCACTGCAGGGCGCAAGTGCCCTGCGCCTGTTGATCGAATCACGACGGCGGCTACCGCGCCGTCCGTGGGGAAGCCCGACGCAGGTCCGAGCTGCTGAAGTTGCCAACGCTGACTCCCCGAATTGATGGCACGCATGAGCTCGATTCCCGCCAGCTCCTTCAACCCCGGCGGCATGCGTTGCATCAACGCCAATCCGAGGATGTCGACGGAACGCTCCCCGGCCACGCGCGCCAGGCCACCGTCGCCGCCGTCGGGCATGACCAACTCAAGGCGGGCCGTAAGGACTCCCCGCACCGGAACGTCCACCACGGTGACGCTCCCGCCGTCGTCCATTCCAGAAATGCCGCCGGCGGCGCCGAGGGTGAGGCCCGACGGCGAGACCAGCCGCGCGCTGGCACCTGTCCTTTCGGACAGGACAGCCAGGAGCTGGTCGAGTCCGCCGCCGTGGGCAAGTTCGGCGGCCATGGCATGGCTGGCTTGGTCGGCATGTTGGAGGTGCTCCACGGATTCGCTGACCAACAGGGAATTGATCTCCTGCATTACGCCGACGAACGGGACAACCTGGCGCAGTTCGATCACCGGCAATCCGGCAGCCTCGGCCACCTCCAGCATGATGGCCGGCACCTCGGGAAGCGCCGGGCCGGTTTCCAGCGCCAGCGCCGCGATCCCCCGGGCCGCCAGCTCGCGGACGTAGTTGGCCTGCCGTTCCGCGGTCACGCCGGCGAGCGCCTGCCCACCGCTGAGCAGCAGTTCGCCGCCACTGAGGAGCGGGGCGATGTCCAGCACTTCGCTTGAGTGCACCCAACGGACCGGCCGGGAGAGCGCGTCCGGCACATCGTTGAGGACCCGGGGGTCCGCAGATTTCAGGCTTTGGTACTCCAGAGCTGCTCCCAGCACAATGGACATGACACTCCGTACGGTCATTGATGGCTTGTTTAGACACATAGTATCTTGTTGCTGTGATCTGGGGCACATACGCTGAAAGGGTCCCTTTCACACACGGAGGCTCTCCCCATGCAAGACAACCTCTCCCCTTCGCCTTCAAGCCCAGCGCAGTCAGGTCCGGCAACGGCGCCGGCCCACGACAGTGAAGCCTGGCTCCAACCCATCCCCGAGGCAGACCGTACGCGCAAGGTTTCCGGACAGTTCTGGATCTGGGCAGGCGCAAACCTCGCCCCTATTAACTGGGTGCTGGGTGCACTCGGAATCCACCTCGGCCTCGGCTTCGCGGACACCGTCATTGTCCTGGTCCTTGGAAACCTGATCGGCATGCTGCTCTTCGGCTGCTTCGTCCTCCTCGGCCAGAAAACCGGCGCTACGGGAATGGTGCTGGCCCGCGCAGCCTTCGGCCGCCGCGGCAACTACCTCCCCGCCGCCATCCAGGCCCTTTTGGTGATCGGCTGGTGCGCCGTCAATACCTGGATCATCCTGGACCTGGTGATGGCATTGTTCGGCACCCTTGGCTGGGTAGATCCCGAGGCCAAGAACTACGCCTGGAAGATCGGCGTCGCCACCGCCATCATGGCAGCCCAGGTAGCCATCGCCTGGTTCGGTTACAAGGCCATCGCAGCTTTTGAAAAGTGGACCGTCCCGCCCACCATCATCATCCTGGCTGTCATGTCATGCGTGGCGTGGTTCGGCATGAAGATCGACTGGGGGTACGCAGGTCCCGCCGGTAACATCCTGGGAGGCTCCGAGCGGATCGCCGCCATGAGTGCAGTGATGACAGCGATCGGCATCGGCTGGGGTATCACGTGGTTCACTTACGCCGCCGACTACTCCCGCTTCGTCAGCACTTCGGTTCCCAAGCGCAAGGTTTACCTCGCATCAGTTCTCGGCCAGTTCATCCCCGTGGTGTGGCTCGGCGTCCTCGGTGCAAGCCTGGCTACCAACAGCGGCGAGATCGACCCCGGAAAACTGATCGTTCAGAACTTCGGCGTCCTGGCCCTCCCGGTCCTTCTCATGGTCCTGCACGGCCCCATCGCCACCAATATCCTCAATATCTACACCTTCTCCGTGGCCACGCAGGCCCTGGACATCAAGATCAGCCGCCGCAAGCTGAACCTCTTCGTCGGCGTCTTCTCGCTTATCGCCGTCGTGTTCTTCATCTTCCAAGAGGACTTCGCGGCAGTGCTCGATGCCTGGCTGATCGGCCTGGTTGCCTGGGTGGCCGCCTGGGGCGGAGTCATGCTGGTGCACTACTTCTGGCTGGAAAAGCGCTGGCCAGCCAAGGTTGACCGCCTGTTCGACGCCGTGGGAACGCACCGCTTGCCCGTCATCAACTGGGCCGGAATCCTATCCCTGCTGATCGGCATCTTCTCCACCTGGCTGTTCATGTACGGACTGGTTCCCGCCATGCAGGGCCCCATCGCCGTGGCATTGGGCGGGTGGGATCTCTCCTGGCTGGCTGGGGGACTCACCAGCGCGGCAGCCTATGCAATCCTCGGGCCACGGGCCCACAAGAAGTTCATCCTCGCGGACTCGAACCATGTGTCGGCAACACAGCCGGTACCGGCCGCTCCGGCAGTTCCCGAAAGGACCACAGCATGAACCAGCCCGCTTTCGCTGATTCACTCCACCCGATCACGTGGCCCGAGGGCTACCGGGCCGCAGCGTCCTTCACGTTCGACGTCGATGCCGAGTCGTGCACCATCGCCCATGACCCTTCCAGCACGCGGCGCATGTCCCTTATGAGCCACCAGTCGTACGGCCCCAAGATCGCCGTGCCGCGTTTGCTCCAGATCCTGGACCGCCAGGACATCAAGGCTTCCTTCTTCATTCCGGGTTTCACCGCGGAGAGCTACCCTGACGTGGTCCGCAGGATCGCCGACGGTGGGCACGAGATCGCCCACCACGGCTACCTCCACGAGCCCATGCAGGGCATCGACGCCGCTACCGAGGCCAGTTATCTGGACCGCGGCCTGGAGGCCCTCGCGAACGCTGCCGGCATCAGGCCCGTGGGTTACCGGGCACCTTGGTGGGAGCTGAACTGGCAGTCACCTGCCCTATTGGCGGACCGCGGCTTCCTCTACGATTCGAGCCTGCTCGACGGCGATGCCCCCTACCGCATGGCCGTCGCCGAGGGCGACTCCAGGGACATCGTGGAGATCCCAGTGGACTGGGCACTGGACGACTGGGAGCAATATGGGTTCTACCCTGGCGTCACGGGGAGCGGGGTCATCGAGAGCCCGGCCAAGGCGCTCGAAATGTGGACCCTCGAGGCCCAGGCGCACCACGCCCAGGGAAGCTGCTTCGTCCTGACCAACCACCCGTTCATCTCCGGCCGGCCGTCCCGGGCTGTGGCTTTGGAACAGTTGATCGAGCGGGTTAAGGACCTGGATGGCATGTGGGTCACCACGTTGGCCAGGATCGCGCAACACACCAAGGACACCGTGCACGAAATCCACACCCACGCCCGAGTCGACATCCCGCTGTTCCCGGGAGCCGGAGCAACCTTCCGCCCTGCACAGGTCAAAGCGCCCCTCCCCGCGCACCACTAATTCCACCGCCCAGATGGCAGAAGATGACAATCCTGGAGCTCGGGATTGCCATCTTTTGCCATCCCGGCGCGGTGTTTAAGGGCTTTAACCGTTCACGGCGTTGATCCACACTCCGATGATCCATGTACTTGCTGCGGCACACGCCAGCCCGAACTCCACAAGGATCCCGATGCCGGTGGCTTTGAGCGCGGCGCCACTGGATTTCAAGGCAGCAGGGAAGTTGCGGGTGCGCTGGACTTCGCTCAGAAGCAGCCCGGCGGCGAACCCCACAAACAGCCCCACCACGGGAATGACGAACATTCCCACGACGCCCAGGACCACGCCGATCAGCACCGACCGGTTGGGGATGCCATGCTGCTTCAGCTTGCGTCCGGTCAGCACCGCGCTGGCGGCCATCCCCGCCACCACAAACACCATTCCGACGGCGAAGATCACCCACCCCAGCGGACCGGCACCTCCCCAGATGGCCCATGCCAACAGGCTTGCGCCGATAAGAATGCTGCCCGGAAGCACGGGAATGATGGTTCCGGCCACACCGACCGCGATGGCCAGGCCGCACAGGATGGTCACGATGAGTTCGGCGTTCATGCCCCTCAGTCTAGGTGGCGCCCGAAAATAAACGGTGTCCGCGAGCTGTATGAACAACTAGCCAACCAAGGCCAATGACTAATCCTCGGCTACACAGAAATGATCGGGAAACAGCAGATTAACGCCAATCCAACTTGTCTATACAACTGGCGATTTTCCTTGATTAGCCCGTCTCCGCGCGGCAGGGTTGAGGAGTCAGGCTGTCGGCAACACTCAGCCAACAGCTCCCACTCGGACCCGAACCTGGAGAAAACATTGGACAACGCACGTCCTTTTCGCACCGCCACGGCAACTGCCGCACTAACGCTCGCCGCCGCCGTCGTACTCCCGTCCGCTGCGATAGCCGCGCCTCCGGGACCGGACGCGCCCGACACCCGGTCCGCAAGCACCGCCAGCCGCCCGGCCCATGCTCCATACGCAGGGCTTCCCTATGGGACCAAGCGCAAGAAGACCTTGGTGATTGGCCTCGATGGCGCCGCAATCGCCAAGTTTTCCGCTGCCGGCGTGCCGAATATCCAAAGCGTGGTCGACTCCGGCATGACCGCCAAGAGCAACCTGTTCGCTAACCCGATGGCCCCTACCGTCTCGGGAGCGGGCTGGTCGAGCATCGCGACTGGAGTGTGGCCGGACAAGCACAACGTGGTGGACAACAACTTCACGGCACCCAACTACAGCCAGTACCCGGACTACCTGAGCCGCCTCGAATCGACCCAACCCAAAGCCTCCACCCTGGTTGTGGGCACTTGGTCTCCCATCCCCCAAACGGTGTTCGGCGAAAAGGTTGACCTGAGGATCGCCGGAGGAAACGACGCCGGCACCACGGCCAAGGCCGTGGATTACCTTGCCAACGGCAACCCGGACAGCACGTTCGTCCACTTGGACGAGGTTGACGGCGCGGGCCACTCCTACGGCACCGAGCGTGAGGAATACCTGGCAGCCCTGCGCACGGCGGACGGCCAGGTCGGCGAGATCCTGAATGCCGTGAAAAACCGTCCCAGCTACACGTCCGAGGATTGGCTGGTGGTTCTTACAGCCGACCACGGACACACCCCCACAGGTGGCCACGGTGGCAACACACCCGCCGAGCGCCAGACGTTCGTCATCGCCCAGGGCAAGGGGATCAAGGCCGGTACCGTCCGCAACGACGTCAAGATCACGGACATCGCACCCACTGTGCTGAAGCACGAAGGAGTCAAGACCGACGCCGCCTGGAACCTCGACGGGCAGGCCATCGCCGACATCGAACCAGACGACTTCGATTCCCTGCGGGACAGCCTGCGCACCCGCGCCGACGAAACCGCGCCAGCCGCCGATGTGAAGGGGTGGACCACCACCGCGCCCGAAGGCTGGAGTATCGACAACTCCGCCATGCCGGCCGGCGGTGTGACCGAATGGCGCGGCTGGTCGTTCGCCACCGACGAGTTCTGGACCAACACCGACCGCAACCAGGGCCGCGAGACCTCCGTCCGCAACCGCAACGTCTTCGCTGTCGCCGACTCCGACGAGTGGGATGACAAGGCACACGACGCCGGACAATTCGACTCCACCCTCGTAAGCCCCGAATTCAAGGTCAAGGGCGGCAAGGCGTCAACACTGTCCTTCGCCTCGAACTACAGGATCGACGGACCCCAGAGCGGCGAAGTGTTTGTCAGCTACGACGGCGGAGTCCCGCAGCTGGTGAAGGCCTACACCGCAAACTTCAACGGCTTCGAATCCCTTGCTCTCGAGGTCCCCAAAGGTGCCAAGAAGGCCAAAATCAGCTTCCGATACACCGGAACCAACAGCGCCTTCTGGACAGTTGACCAGGTAAGGCTGGACCGCTGACCCGCCAACGGCAGGCTTAACCAAAGAACGACGGCGCCGCTCCCCAGCACGGGAGGCGTCGCCGTCGTCGGCCTTTCGTCAGTAGCCGCTATTCGGTGACTGCAGCAGCAACAGCTGCGGTGACGGCCGGTGCCACGCGGGCATCCAGCGGGCTCGGCACGATGTAGTCGGCGGAGAGGTCCTCCGCGGCGAGCTCAGCAATGGCGTTGGCGGCGGCGATCTTCATGGCGGGCGTGATGCGGCGGGCCTTGGCATCGAGTGCGCCACGGAAGATACCCGGGAAAGCCAGCACGTTGTTGATCTGGTTCGGGAAGTCGCTGCGGCCGGTGGCAACAACGGCCGCGTACTTCTGGGCAACCTCAGGGAGAACTTCCGGGTCCGGGTTGGACAAGGCGAACACGATCGACTGATCGTTCATCAGCTTCAGGTGCTCTTCGTCCAGCTTGGAGGAGGAGACGCCCACGAATACATCGGCGCCGGTCAGCCCCTCGCCCGGACCGCCGGTGATGCCGCGCGGGTTGGTGCGCTGGGCCATGCGGGCCTTGACGCTGCCGGGATCGGCCACAAGGTCGGCGCGCTCAGCGTTGACGACGCCCTTGGAGTCGAGCAGGATGACGTCCTTGATGCCAACAGCAAGAAGAATCTCGGCAATGGCGATGCCTGCGGCACCTGCACCGGACACGACGACCTTGAGGCCGGCGAGTTCGCGCTGGGTCACCTTGGCCGCGTTGGTCAGGGCAGCGAGAACCACGACGGCGGTGCCGTGCTGGTCATCATGCATGACGGGGCAGTCCAGGGCTTCGATAAGGCGCTCTTCGAGTTCGAAGCAGCGGGGAGCGGAGATGTCTTCGAGGTTCACGGCGCCGAAGCTGGGGCGCAAGCGGACCAAGGTCTCGATGATCTCGTCCACGTTGGTGGTGTTGAGCACCAGCGGAATGGAGTCGAGGTCGCCGAAGGACTTGAACAGGGCTGACTTGCCTTCCATGACGGGAAGGGAAGCGCTGGGGCCGATGTTGCCGAGGCCAAGGACGGCGGTGCCGTCGCTGACCACGACGACCAGGCGCTCGGCCCAGGTGTGGGTGCGGGCGAGCTCGGGGTTTGCGTGGATTGCGCGGCTGACCTGCGCAACTCCGGGGGTGTAGGCAATGGAAAGGTCGCGTTTGTTGTTCAGCGGGACGGTGCTGGAAATGGTCAGCTTGCCGCCTTCATGGGCTGCGAAGATCTCTTCTTCGGTCAGTACCAGGGCGTCGTTGTCTGTAGCGATTGTCTCGATGGACACGTCTTTGTCTCCTCAGGCTAGCCGTGGACCCACGGCACGATTCGGGCAGGAACAGAACTGCTGTAGCGGACCAAGGGTGGCTGGTCCGGCGTTGCTTCTGCAGATAGGGGGCTGCTAGCCGCTTCGGTGTTTCCAGCCTAAGGAGGGGTTGAGGGTACAAGATTCAATACCAAGAGAGACGATTCGAGAGTAAAACGTTCAACCAGAGCCAATTGTGATCCAGGTCATACAAAAAAGCGTGTTCTGAGAGCCTCGTGGTCTAGACCAGTGGGAACTTTTCGTCATTCACCGGTCAGCAGGGTGCAGGCTTTCTTCAGATCCTTCTCCGCCTCAAACAACGACAACCGACGGCAACGCACCGCCTGGACAAGACCACTGACCAGGTGCAGCAGGATCCTGGCCCTGACAGCATCCTTGCCCGTGTCCTTGCTCAGTGAACCAACCACTTCCTCGGACAGCGCATCGATCTCCCGCAATAGCTGCGCGGTGTCATCGTCCTTGCCTGCGGGCCGGATAAGGCAGTGCTCCACACCCGGCTGCATGACCCTCAAGTGGAAGATCTCCATCATCAAACCCGCGAGCGCATGGCCCTTGCCCTCGCGACGACGAACACCGTCGCGAAGCTCCCGCAGCTGCTGCCTGTAAACGGCCAGCATCAGGTGGGCTGTGGAGGGAAAGTATCGGTACAGCGTGCCGAGCGGGATGTCGGCCCGCGCGGCGACGTCGGAAAGGCTCAAGGTATCGAACTGCCGCTGGGCAAAGCCGGCCGCCGTTTTCAGGATCCGGGCATAGCGCAGCTGCTGCCGCGGTGTCGTCGGCGCGGCGGCCATACGGGGCAACCCCGTGGTCAGGTCAAGGGAGTACGGTTCCAGTGAGTTTGATACGGGCATTTCCGGCGATCTCTTGGCAGGCTGACAAGGAAGCGGCCGGCTGGGGTCAAAGACCCGTGGCTGGCCGATCGCATCAATGATACGGGAGCTAAATGACCGTTTCCTGAGAGCTCGCCTGACCTGGAAGCGCGCATGCCGCTCCCAGCCATTGGCGTTCCGCCCGCATACACTTCATGAAGGTTTGAGCTGCTGCTTGGGAGGAACACAATGGGGAGATTTCGACGCCGGATGGCAGCAACGCTGCTGACTGCCGCTGTGGCGGCCATGGCACTTTGTCCCCTGCCGGCGTCGGCCGCTACCAGCAGCGGACCGGACCCCATCCTCAGCGGTGAAGCCTTCGTCGGCCAGAAGCTCACAACTGAGATCGGCCCCTACACGTTCTATGGCTGCGGGGGCGGCAAGGGCCCGGATTTCACCATCTACTGGACCCGTGACGGATTCCTGGTCGCCGGCGAGACCGCGCGGACGTATGCCCTGCAGGCGGATGACACCGGAGCCCGCATGGCCGTCCATGTCACAGCCAGCAAGACGGCCTGTGGTGGCGAGTCGCTGCACAGCGACGAGACCAAGCCCGTGGGCGCCGCCAACCGGGCTGCGGGTTTCACCGGCCGAAGCTTCGAACTCCTGACGCGCGGCAACGACGGCGCGTTGCAGCTCTTCGGTCGCAAAGGCACCGCCTGGGAAGCGGCCCGGACCGTGGGCTGGGGCTGGAACATCTTCAATCTGACCCTGTCGCCCGGGGACTTCAACGGCGACGGCAAGGGCGATGTGATCGCGAGGGACGCCGCCGGAACCCTGTATCTCTACGCAGGGGATGGAACGGGCGGTTGGAAACCGGCACAGACCATCGGCAAGGGGTGGAACGTCTTCGACACGATCGTCAGCCCCGGAGACTTCAACGGCGACGGCCACAACGACATCCTCGCCCGCGAACCGGGCGGGGCCCTCTACCTGTACCCGGGCAACGGCTCCGGAGGCTGGTTGGCGAGAACCGCCGTCGGGCAGGGCTGGCAGGTGATGGACGCGCTGCTGACGCCGGGAGACTTCAACGGTGACGGCAATGTGGACGTGCTGGCGCGCGACCGCAGCGGGTACCTGTACTACTACGGTGGCAATGGGGCCGGCGGCTGGACCAGGTCCTGGCTCATTGGGGTCGGTTGGAACGCGTTGAAGGCTGCGGGCGCGGCCGGCGACTTCGACAATGACGGCTTCAACGACGTTTATGGCGTCGATCAGCAGGGCCGCCTGGTGATTTATTACGGCAACGGCCGCACCGGTTGGCGCGGGTCTGAAGTCGCCGGGAATGGTTGGGGAGGTTTCACAGCGATCTTCTAGAGAAAACCCAGTCGCGGTAGAATTAGCCGCATAAAGTCTGGGGAGGACATCATGAACGCACCAACGCGCCCTACGTCAGGTGTGCGCCGAGTGGTGGCTGGCATTGCAGCGGCAGTTGTTGCCGCGGTGGCTTTCGCGCCCGCACCGGCCATGGCAACCATGGACCCTTCGAATCCCGTGATTCATGGCGCGCCGTTTGTCGGCTCAACGCTCACGCTTGAGATCGATCCTGCTTCCTACCGTGGCTGCGGCGCCGCTGCCGGCCCGGACTACCGGATTTACTGGACCCGTGACGGCGTCCTCGCCGAGGACCACTGGGACTGGTGGCGCTACACGCTGGGCGAAGAGGACCGCGGCAAGACCATCGCCGCCCACGTCGCAGCCAGCCAGAACGGGTGCGAGCCGCTGGAAGTCTCCAGCGAAGAAACCGCCCCCATCTCTGCCTCCAACAGGGCAAACGGCTTCACCAGTCGCGGCAGTTACGAAATGCTCGCGCGCCGCACTGACGGCACGCTCATGCTTTACCCACGTCTGAACAACGCCTGGGAGTCAGCCAGAACGGTCGGCCCAGGCTGGAACGGCTTCGGCACGGTGGTTTCGCCCGGCGACTTCGACTCCGATGGCACCAACGACATCCTGGCCAAGGATTCCGCCGGAAATCTCTTCCTCTACGCAGGCAAAGGCGACGGCGGGTTCTACGCCGGACGCCAGGTAGGCAGTGGTTGGAACGCGTTCAATTCCGTGGTCTCCCCCGGTGACTTCAACGGTGACGGACACAATGACATCCTTGCCCGCGATTCCGCCGGGCTCCTGTATCTGTACCCGGGCAACGGCGACGGCGGCTGGCTTGGCCGGTCGGTTGTCGGCAGCGGCTGGAACGTGGTCAACAAGATGATCACGCCCGGCGACTTCAACGGCGATAACAACGTTGACATCCTTGCCCGCGACGCGGCCGGTGCATTGCGCTTGTACCGAGGCAACGGTGCAGGCGGCTGGAACGGAATGACCGTCGTCGGCCAGGGCTGGGGCGGCATGACCACCATTGGCGCGGCCGGCGACATCGACGGCAACGGCAATGCAGATGTTTACGCTGTGGACGGCTCCGGCCAACTGCTTGCTTACTATGGCGATGGCGACGGCGGCTGGAACGGCGCCGGTGCCATCGGTTGGGGCTGGGGCGGGTTCAACGCAGTGTTCTAGGGGGAACCATGACAACTCTTTCTTCCATGCGTTACGCGGGGACAGGAATTCGCATCCTCCTGGCCGCTCTTTTGTGCGCCGCGCTGGCGATCGCAGTTCCTACCCCGCGCGCCGTGGCCGCAGGACCGGACGTACCACTGCCCACCGTAGTGACGCGGACATCGCCCGCCACAGTGGTACCGGGCAACACCATCTCCTTGTCGTTCACCCTGAGCGGTCCCGCCCAGGAAGTAGGTTTCACCTACGTCAACGAAGACACGTTGGAGCAGGCAACCCTGTACGGGCCCACCAGCCAAGCGCCTGGACCGTACAGCGCCCAGGCCAAGATTCCCGTTAACGGCAGCGCATTTAAGCGGACAGGGCGCTACAAGCTCCTCAGCGTCAACATCCTGCTTCCAGCCGGCAAAGGCTCCGTCCGCTATGGCCGCGACGGCAACATCCTCTTCCTCAGCCAAGGCCTCGAAGCCCCGACCCAGCGGCCCGGCGCCCTGGACGGCGTCGACTTCTCCGTCAACAACCCCAACTTCCCGCTGATCGACAACCCCAACACCAAGACCCCCGTCGTCTCCGGCGTGGCGCGCTATGACCAAGTGCTGACCACCGACAACGGCACCTGGACCTCCCCACCCACCGGCTTCGCCTACCAGTGGCTCCGCAACGGCCAGCCAATCACCGGCGCGACCCTCAACAACTACCGGGTAGCCGAAGCCGACCTGGACCAGACCCTGTCAGTCCGGGTCACGGCCACGAAGGCTGGATACCGGGCTGTGTCAGCATCCTCGCTGCCACTCACACCCACATCGCCCATCACTGCCACCGCCCCTACGCTGCAAGGCAGACTGACAGTTGGCGAGAAGCTCACCGGCGCGTTCAACGAGGGCAGCGTCGCCACGGGCACAGCCGGCGGCGCCGTCAGCGTCAAGTACGAATGGGTGCGGAACGGAACCCCAATCAACGGGGCCACCGCCAAAACCTACACCCTGACCGCCGCCGACCGTGGCGCCGTCGTCGGCTTCCGCGCGGTTGTCCAGGCTGGCAATCCCGCCACGGCCACGAGGCCGTTTACGGTCTACAGCCGCACTGTAGTGCGGAACAAGGCCCACACATCAGGGTTCGACGCCGGTACCTCCTTGGATCTGTTCGCCCGGAACGCTGCGGCGAACCTCCTCCTGTACCCCACAGACGGCGCCGGGCGTTGGCAAGCGGTGAAGACCATCGGGTTCGGCTGGGGTGGTTTCGATCTCGTTTTCAACGCCGGCGACTTCAACGGCGACGGCTTCAACGACGTCCTGGCGCGCGACGATGCCGGCACCCTGTTCCTCTACCCCGGCAATGGGACCGGCGGTTGGCTGCCGCGCAAGGAAGTCGGCTGGGGCTGGGACGTCTTTGACTCCGTCTTCGCCGCGGGTGACTTCTCAGGGGACGGCAACAACGACCTCCTTGCCCGGACGCCCTCAGGCGCCCTCGTCCTGTATCCCGGCAACGGGGTCGGCGGATTCCGCTCCCCCGGCGCCGTTGGTCAGGGCTGGGAAGCCCTCAACCAAGTCTTCTCCCCCGGTGATTTCGACGGCGACGGCAACCCCGATGTCATGGGCCGCGATGGTGCCGGGAACCTCCGGCTCTACGGCGGCAACGGCAAGGGTGGGTGGACGACAGCCAAGGCCATCGGCACCGGCTGGAACGTCATGGGCCGAATCGGCGGTGCGGGCGATTTCAACGGCGACGGCTTCAACGACGTCTGGGCCATCGACTCCGCCGGCCAACTGAACATGTATTACGGCAACGGCAGCGGCGGGTGGAAAGGCGCCGGTGTTGTTGGCTGGGGCTGGGGCGGGTTCACCGCTGTGTTCTAAGCCGATTTCGGTTGCGTTTTGGGTTTTGACTTGTCTTTTTCGTGAATCTTTGCCAGCGAATTCCCAGCCATCGGTTCTGCCAATGTACTCTCAATTCACTGACACCCGCCGGCCCCCTGGGACCGGCTTGAATTGGGGGAACAATGGGGAGCACTCGTCTGCGCCGTGCACGCACCTGGCTGGCCGCATTTGCGAGCGGCATCGTCGTGATTTCTGGTCTTGGTTTCGCGCCGGCTGCCCATGCCGACGACTTCTTCGCGCCGGTTCCGGTCGCCGTGTCGACGACGCCGAACTCGTTCGAGGCCGGAGGACAGGCAACATCGAGGATCACCTTCCAGGCAACAAGTCCCATCGCCGACGTGTACGTGGCGTTCCGACACGCAGCTACCAACACCGTTCACAGGCAGCTGACGCAGGGCTCCTACAACGCCTCTGACTCGACGTATTCATTTGACGTGTTCGCTGAACAGCAGACCCCATCAGGTGCCTATCTTGCCCAGTACGTAGAAATCCACACCACCGCGGGCAACGTAGTGGTCTACTGGCGCGACGGATCACTCATCGAGAACCAGGGCAACCTGGCTATCCCCGGAGTCGATGCAGTGAGGCTCGACGCCATGGACTTCACCTACTCCACCCCGCTGGATCGTCCCCACACCACCGGGTTCTACCGTGAGTACTGGGATCCCTACACCATGAACTTGATGGTCCGCGACCCCTTGGGCCGTCTGGGCATGTACACCACTGGAGGGAACGGCACATGGAAGGGAGCCTACGAAGTCGGCTCCGGATGGAACATCTTCAATGTGATGCTCGCAGCCGGCGACTTCAACAACGACGGCGAAAATGACGTGATCGCAAGCGACGCTTCCGGTGCCCTGTTCCTTTACCCTGGCGACTGGCATGGCGGCTGGTATCCGCGACAGCAGATCGGCTGGGGTTGGGGAATCTTCTCAACAATTATCGCAGCTGACGATTTCAGCGGAGATGGCAACAACGACCTCCTGGCGCGCAAGCCTTCCGGCGAGCTCGTTCTGTATCCAGGCAATGGACAGGGCGGCTTCCTCGCAGCAAGCACTGTCGGGTGGGGCTGGAACGGCATGACGTCCATCTTCTCCCCGGGCGACTTCGACGGCGACCACAAGCCCGACATCCTGGCCCGTGACACTGCCGGGAACCTGCGATTCTACGGTGGCAACGGACGCGGTGGATGGACCACCAGCAGCGTGATCGGCCAGGGGTGGAACGCCATCACCAAACTGGGTGGTGCAGGAGACTTCAACGGCGACGGCGCAAACGATGTCTGGGGCGTCGACACCTCCGGACAGATGCGCATGTATTACGGCAACGGCTCCGGCGGTTGGAAGACCTCGGGCGTAGTCGGTTGGGGTTGGGGCGGCTTCAATGCCGTCTTCTAGGAGCTTTCGATAGCTCATCCACGAGGATGCCCCGCCGATGGAATCGGGCAGGGTCCCTTAGAGTATTTTTCCAATTTATCTACCGCTGCCCGAATCAGGCAGCTTCTTTCCTGGAGGAAACCCCTTGGAGACCAGTACTCCTATGCCTGCCGTTGCGCGGAAGCGACGGCGCTTGTTTTCAGTCCTTGCCGCGTCTGTGGTGGCCGGTTTGCTTGCCACCTCGGCGCTGCCTGCACAAGCGGCTGTGCCGGCGATTGGGGTGCCTGCGCGCTTGGTCTCCATGGCACCACCGAGGCTCATAGGAGATCCGACGGTCGGCGGAGTGTTGAAAGCAGACGTCTCGTGGGCCAACCCGTCGGTATCGCCCGAAGGCGGAGCCCCCTCCTTCTCCTTTTACTGGACACGGGACGGCCAGGTAATTCCCGGCGCGACGAACCAGACGTACCGGGCCACGGCGGCGGACTATGGGCGAGCGGTCACAGCCTTCGCGACCGTAACGTATGATCCCGACTCTACGGTTACGCTCCAAGCCACGGAGACACTCCGCATTGCTGCAAAGCCTCGTGCGCGGGGATTCAACAGCGACAACACCATGGACATCTTCGCCCGCGACGCGGCCGGGAGGTTATTGCTCTACCCGACGGACGGCCGGGGGCACTGGCAGCCGGCCCAGGTCATCGGAACCGGGTGGAACGTCTTCAACCACATCTTCTCTCCTGGTGATTTCGATGGGGACGGCACAGTGGATGTCATGGCACGTGATTCCCAAGGACGGCTGTTCCTCTATCAGGGAAACGGCAGCGGCGGATGGAAGCGAGCAATCCAAGTCGGCCAGGGCTGGCAGGAATTCAACGCAATAGTGGGAGTCGGCGACTTCAATGGCGACGCCACTAACGACGTATTGGTCAAGGACAAGTCAAACAACGTCTTGCTGTACCCCGGGAACGGCAGCGGCGGATGGCTGCAGCCATACACCGCGGGGTGGTCATGGGGGCTCTACGACGTGATCGTGGGAGTCGGGCATTTCGGTGGAACGAGCAAGTTGGAAGTCGCCGGACGAAACGCGTACGGCGGACTCCAAATATTCCAGACCCGTCGCGATGGATGGTTCATCAACTTCGCAGAAACCGTTGGCTGGGGTTGGGGTGCCCTCAGCACGATCGGCTCCGCAGGCGATTTCAACGGCGACGACAAGATCGACGTTTTCGGCATTGACCGCAGCGGCCAACTGACCATGTACTACGGCAATGGCGCGGATTACTTGGCCAGCGGACTGCCCGGTAGCTTCTGGACGGGCCAATCGACTGTCGGCTGGGGCTGGGGTGGCTTCACAGCCGTGTTCTAGGCCTAGTCAACGCTCTTGATCTTCACCACGAACACGGCACCCAGGAGCCCGATGACTGCGGCGGCTACGTAGAGCGACACGTAGCCACCCCAGTACGTGACAAACGGGAAGGCGATCAGCGGGGCCACTACCTGGGGCAGCGAATTGGCGATGTTGATGACGCCCAGGTCCCGCCCGCGGTCCATTGCGGTGGGCAGGACCTGGGTGATGAGTGCGAAGTCAACGGCAAGGTAGGCGCCGAATCCGATGCCCAGTACCAGCGCACCGGCAAGTCCCCCGATCCATGTGGGGGCAAACGCGAGGATCAACGACGCCACTGCGATGATGACGGATGACGCTATGACCAGAGGCTTCCGCTTTCCCATCCTGTCGCTCAGCCGCCCACCGAGCACACTGGTGATGATCACCGTGACGGCATACAGGCCAGTGAGGATCAGGACACCGAACTCTGGCTCTATGCCCTCAGTTTCCTTCAGGTGCACGGCGTCGCTGAGGAAGAAGAGCAAATACAGCGTGACCATGTGGTTGCCCGTGCTTACCAGCAGCCGCGTCAGCCAGGCCCAGGCAAAGTCCGGATACCGTTTGGGCGAAATCCAGAATCCCTGGAGGAATTTCGCCAGGTTGAATGCGGGACGCTCGCCAAGCGGCAGGGGCTGATCGTCGCTCTTGAAAAGATAGAGCACGACGCCAGCCAGCAGCGCTGCGGCACAGACCCAGTAACCCATGGCGAAGTTACCGGCAACGACGGCGGCGATCACCGCGCCGACCAAAATACCCACCGTCTGCCCCATGGCAGCCAGCCCGCCCACAGTTCCGCGTTGCGGCACGGGTACGCGGTCCGGAACAGCGGCAGTGATGGCGGAGTACATGGCGTTGGCTCCGGCCTGCACGAGGCACCACAGGACGGTCATCACGGCAACGTTGGGAGCACCTGCCAAGGCAACCAACGCAACAGCGCCCAGGATGGCACCCATCAGCACCCAGGGAACACGGCGGCCGAACCTGGAGGTCGTACGATCACTGAAGGCGCCGAACAAGGGATTAGCGACCATGGAAACGGCTGCACCACAGCCGGTCACCAAAGCCAGGATCGCTTCCTTCTGCCCTTCGTCGAAGTGAGCTGCCTGCTGTCCCAAGAGCACTTGGAGTGGACCAAAGAAGGCCGCGTTGATGCCCAGGTTGACCAGCACCACTCCGGTGACCCATAGCGGCCGAACGCGTTCTACCGGTTCGGCAAGGGCCGTAGCGGTTCCCCGCGTTACGGCAGGATCCGGCACCGGACCCGGCAGGTCGGACAGGCTCATGGCAGGTTCCCCCTCGTTTCAATGTTTGGATTCAGCCTAGCGCGGCGTAGAGACACTGGACCGCCGTCGCGTTCTTTATCCACATAGGCCGAAACAAGCGCTGCTATAGCCCATGCACGAGCGTTAGTGTGGCCTCAAAGCTACTGAGGGGAAGCACTATGAGCGAGCAAGTAAATACCGCCGATCTTTACGACGAACGCGGCGAGGAACTTGAATCCATAGCCGTCCAGTTTCAAAACCTGGGTGGGCGCACCCACTTCAGCGGGCCGGTCCGCACTATCCGGTGCTTTGAAGACAATGCACTGGTGAAAGCCGTCCTCGGCACTCCCGGCGAAGGGGCCGTTCTGGTCATTGACGGGCAGGCGTCGCTTCGGACTGCTCTCATGGGAGACATGATTGCCGAAAGCGCGGTGGCCAACGGCTGGTCGGGTGTGGTGATCAACGGAGCTATCCGGGACCGCGAGGCCATTAGCCGGCTGCCGCTGGGCGTCAAAGCCCTGGGTAGCAACCCCAAGAAGAGCGCCAAGACGGGCGTAGGTGAAGTGGACGTTCAGCTGGTGATCGATCGCGTCCGCATCCAACCCGGAGTGATGATCTACTGCGACCCGGACGGCATCCTGGTGGAGCGCTGACCCTTCCCTCGTGGACGACTTAGACGGAAAGTGGAAGAAATATTCTCCCTTCGGGAATCAACTGGGCCGTAAGATAGTTACTGAAAGCAACTATCCTGCTTAATCCACTTTTCTGCCACCTCTGGAGAAGATATGTCCAAAACCACGCCCGTTCGGGCCGCCGGTGAGGTCCTGACCCATCGTCAGACCCTCACCGTCATGGTGGGACTCATGCTCGGCATGTTCCTGTCCTCGCTGGACCAGACCATCGTGTCGACGTCCATCTACACCATCGCCAACGACCTCGATGGCCTCTCGCTCCAAGCCTGGGCCACCACCGCGTACCTCATTACCTCAACGGTCAGCACACCCCTGTACGGCAAGCTCAGCGATATCTTCGGACGACGCCCGCTGTACCTCGTGGCCATCGTAATCTTCCTGGCAGGCTCTTTGTACGCGGGATCGGTGCACTCCATGACCGAACTGGCCATCGCCCGCGGCATCCAGGGCCTCGGCGCAGGCGGCTTGTTGGCGTTGGCCCTCACCATCATCGGCGACATCGTCGCTTTGAAGGACAGGGCTAAGTACCAGGGCTACTTCATGTCCGTATTCGGCATCTCATCTGTCTTGGGGCCGGTCATTGGCGGCGCCTTCGCTGGTTCAGCCAACATTCTCGGCTTCGACGGCTGGCGCTGGGTCTTCTTCATCAACCTGCCTATCGGACTCGCGGCACTCGTCGTGGTCTTCATGTACTTGCACCTGCCAGCGCGGCACGTGAAGCAGAAGATCGACTACTGGGGCGCCGCCGCAATCACACTGGCCATTGTTCCGCTGCTGCTGGTCGCAGAACAGGGCCGTACGTGGGGTTGGGCCTCCGCCGGATCGTGGCTCTGCTATGGCCTCGGCATCATCGGCATCGTCGCATTCCTGCTCGCTGAGAAGCGCGCTGGAGACTACGCCCTGATCCCTCTGCGCCTCTTCAAGAACATGACGTTCGGGCTGTCATCGCTGCTGAACTTCATCATCGGCATCGGCATGTTCGGCGCCATCGCCATGCTGCCCATGTACCTGCAGCTAGTGAAGGGGCTGACTCCTACCGAGGCCGGCCTCATGATGATCACGTTTACCGTGGGCATCCTGTTCGGTTCCATCTCTGCCGGCCGCACCATTTCGTCGTCGGGCGTCTACAGAATCTTCCCGATCATGGGCACGGCTACCTTGGCAGCTGCGGCTACCGTCATGGGCCTTGTGCTTGGCGTCGACACCGGTCTGTGGGTTCCCGGCCTGATTGCCGTGTTCTTCGGCGTTGGTTTGGGCTTCTGCATGCAGCCCCTTACCCTTGCCATGCAGGTTTCGGTTCCTCCCAAGGACATGGGCGTTGGTACCTCCACAGCGGCGTTCTTCCGTTCCATGGGTGGTGCCGTGGGCACGGCAGTGTTCATCTCCATGCTGTTCAGCACTGCTGCCGATAAGATCGCCGACGGCATGAAGACAGCTGCGGCCAACCCGGACTACCAGGCCGTCATGCGGGATCCCGCAGTAGCCTCGGACCCCGCGAACGCCAAGCTGTTCGACTTCTTCAAGAACGGCGCCAATAACGAGTCCCTTAACGACACCAGTTGGCTCCACACAGCCAACAGCACGCTGACCAGGCCGATCACCGAGGGCTTTGCCCAGGCGATCGACATCGTCATGCTGACCGCAGCCGGGCTCATGATCATTGCGTTCCTGATCAGCTTCGCATTGCCGAATAAGAAGCTCACGGACCCGAAGGCTGCCGCCAAGGAATCGGTGTCCGCACACTAGGCAGCGACTCGCTCCAAGCACCATGAACAATAAAGGCAGGCAGTCCACGGACTGCCTGCCTTTATTGTGTGAGCCCGGCCAGTCCACTCTCGATAGTGCGTTCAACTAGTTGCGCCAAAGTTCCCTCTTTTCACGCACTTGGCCCCGCGGAGGGCCCGCTCAGCCAACTCACAGCGGCCGAACAGACTTCGATGCGTTAACAACGTGAATACATGTCACGTCGGTCACTTGACTGGAACTCGGCCGATATGACGTGCCACACTGTGTAGCGCGAGTGCACCGGCGTCCCCGTCGGAACAGCCGACGACGTCCCTGCACTCCGATCCCACACCACAATCCCCCAAGGGAGTCCCATGTCCAGTTCCAGCACCGAAGGCGCGCCCCAAGTCTCCCGGAAGGTGATCGGCCTGGCCGTTGCCGGCGCGGTGGGCGGCTTCCTCTTCGGCTTCGATTCTTCCGTGGTCAACGGCGCCGTGGACGCGATGGCCGACGAATTCTTCATGAGCGAGGCCTTGACCGGGTTCGCCGTCGCCGTCGCTTTGCTGGGTTGTGCCGCAGGCGCCTACCTGGCCGGCAAGGTGGCCGACCGCTATGGGCGCATTCCCGCCATGAAGATCGGCGCGCTTCTCTTCCTGGTGAGCGCTGTTGGAACGGGCCTCGCGTTCAGTGTTTGGGACCTCATCTTCTGGCGCCTCGTAGGCGGCCTCGGAATCGGGCTTGCCTCGGTAATCGCTCCGGCCTATATCTCCGAAATCTCCCCGCGGCACGTGCGCGGACGTCTGGCATCGCTCCAGCAATTGGCCATCACCACTGGTATCTTTGCAGCGCTGCTTTCCGACGCAGTGCTGGCCAATTCGGCCGGCGGCGCGGATGGCACCCTGTGGCTGGGCATCGAGGCGTGGCGCTGGATGTTCATCGCCTGCGCTGTTCCTGCAACTGTGTACGGGTGGATCGCCTTCCGCCTGCCCGAGTCGCCGCACTTCCTGGTACTCAACGGCAAGGAAGATCAAGCCCGCACCATCTTCAACAAGCTGATCCCGGGCGACGACATTGAACGGCACATCCGTGAGATCCGCGAATCCATTCAGCAGGAGAAGCTCTCCACCAAAAAGGGCTCGCTGCGCGGCAACAGGTTCGGCCTCCTGCCCGTGGTGTGGATCGGCATCATCCTGTCCGTGCTGCAGCAATTCGTCGGCATTAACGTGATCTTCTACTACTCCACCACGTTGTGGAAGGCCGTCGGATTCCAGGAGAAGGATTCCCTGACGATCTCCGTCGCCACGTCGGTCACCAACATCCTGGTGACCCTCGTAGCCATCGCACTCGTTGACCGCATCGGCCGCCGACCCATCCTCCTGACCGGCTCCATCGGAATGGCCGTATCGCTTGGCGTCATGGCCTTGGCCTTCTCCTCAGCGACCGGCACCGGCTCGGAAATTTCGCTGCCCGGCGCATGGGGTCCTGTGGCCTTGGTTGCCGCGAACGTGTTCGTCATCAGCTTCGGCGCCTCATGGGGTCCCCTTGTGTGGGTGCTTCTGGGCGAGATCTTCCCGTCCCGCATCCGCGCCCGCGCCCTTGGACTGGCCGCCGCAGCACAGTGGATCGCCAATTTTGCGATCACTCTCAGCTTCCCCATCATGGCGGCAGGCTCGCTGCCGCTTACTTACGCCATGTACGCAGCGTTCGCCGCGGCGTCGTTCTTCTTTGTGATGTTCAAGGTTCCTGAGACGAATGGCATGTCCCTCGAGCAGGCCGAAACACTGTTCGTCCCCAAGGGCGCACCCGTGGCGCCGCTGCCAGTCGCCTCAGACGAACCCAAGTAATTGCGCAACCCCAGGTAGTACACAACGAGCCCCGCGGATCTCCGCGGGGCTCGTTTGCTTAAGGCGCAACCCTTACACCAGGTGCGGCTCGTGCGACCTCAGGTAGCTGCGGCCTCCAAAAGCAATGAGGATCGCAATCACCATAGCCACTGCGCCAGCGAAGAACGGCACCTGCGGTCCGAAGTGCTCGCCAAGCTGGGCTGCAGCGAATGGTGCCAACGCGCCGCCCATCCAGCGCACAAAGTTGTAGCCGGCCGATGCGACAGGACGCGGAGAATCAGACACGCCCATGGCCAGTTCGGTGTAGACCGTGTTGTTGATCCCCAGCAGGGCACCGGCCACGATGACAAGGACGACGACGGCGGTCACCGAGTGCCCGGCGGCCAGTCCCAGCCCAATCATGTCGAGCATGAGGACGGCCAGGGTGCCGGTCAGGACCTTCACTGCACCGAAGCGCTTCTGCAGGACGGGAGCGACGAAGACCGAGAACACGGCAACAGCAACGCCCCAGCCGAAGAAGACTCCCCCGATCCCGTAGGCGTCCATGCCCAGGATGAACGGGGTGAAGGCGAGGATGGTGAAGAATCCGTAGTTGTAGAAGAGGGCACTGGCTGCTGTGGTTCGGAGTCCCTTGTGCCCGAGTGCCAGGAGCGGATCCCTGAGGCGGGATTTCCTGGCGGGAGCGGGTGTCTTTGGCAGCAGTGCCAGCAGGGCGATGAACGCTGCCGCCATCAGGACAGCGGTGCCGAAGAACGGTGCTCGCCACTGCCAGCCTCCCAGCAGGGCACCGAGCAGTGGGCCGAGCGAGATACCCAGACCGAGGGCGGCTTCATAGAGAATGATGGCCGTCCCGGTTCCACCACTGGCCACACCTACGATTACCGCAAGTGCCGTGGCCACGAACAGTGCATTGCCGAGTCCCCAACCGGCGCGGAACCCGACCAATTGTTCAACGCTGCCGGAAAGGCCGGACAACGATGCGAACACCACGATGATGGCCAGGCCGATCAGCAGCGTCTTCTTGCCACCGATTCTTGACGACACGAAGCCACTGATCAACATGGCGATGGCCGTCACCAGGAAGTAGCTGGTGAACAGCAGCGACACTTCACTGGTTGATGCCTCAAGGTTCTTGGCTATCGCCGGAAGGATGGGATCCACCAGCCCGATGCCCATGAACGCGAAAACGGCCGCGAGGGCGGTGGCCCACACCGCTTTCGGCTGCTTGAGGAAGGAGGCCTTCTCAGCCTCCAGAGTGGTTTCGATGGTTGTTTCGGCGCTTGCTGAAGCGTCAGCCAACTGGCGTGACATTCAATGGCTCCTTGTCGGTGCTGGTTTTCTGGTTGTGCTGGATTTTCTTAGTTCTGGAATGAGCTGTTGAGTTTGGCGATCACGGGCAATGCCGCGGCGAGCTGCTCGATTTCGTCGCTGGTGAGGTCCTGAAGGAGTTCGGCCACCATCGCGTTGCGCCGCTGGTTGGCAGAATCGACGGCGGACGTCCCCGCTTCGGTGATGACCACCTGGACTGCCCGGGAATCGTCGGGATCCTGCTGGCGGGTAACCAGGCCGGCTCGCTCAAGCTTGATGATTTGCTCAGTAGCGCTCGGGACTTTGATACCCAGGTTCTTGGCGATGTCGCCCACGCGAAAGCCGTCGTCGGAGATCATGGACAGCAGGCTGAGCTGCGCGGCCGTAAGGTCACCTTCAGGATCAAGACGTCGGAACATGTACACGCCGAGACGCAGTGACTCGCGAAACTCCTGCGCGAGGTCAAGGAGCCGGGGATCAAAGGTGTTCATATTTAGGCAGCCTAATAGTTAGGGTACCTAATAGTCAAGCCTGGCCGGTGCAGTTGGTCCGCGTCTGTGGCCCGGTGGCGCCGGAGCTTTTGATGTGTAGGTGTGGCCGGTTGGTGTGCGAATTTCAAGGGTGTGCACACCCTCGGGCAACGACTGGGCCGCCCAACCAGGGTTTTCCTTGGTGTGGTTGCAGGCTTCGCAGAGTCCTGCACTGTTGGTCACAGTGGTGGTACCACCTGATTGCCACGGGACGATGTGGTCGATATGCCTAATGGGCGCGTCGCAGTAGGGCGTACGGCAAGTATCGTCCCGGACTTCGATGAAACGCCTCAATCTAGGCGGGAAGAGTCGCGCCTTGGAGTCCATGGTGATGAGCTCCCCGGTGGACGGTGCTGTGTAGAGGCGGCGAAGCCACACGGTGAACTCGGGATCCTTCGTTGGCAACGGACTACCGCCCGCCGCATACGGCCTCCTTTCACCAGGCTCGTCAAAGGCAGCCCCTCCGGCGCCAACCAAGGCTCTCGCCCATGCCGCCGGGACGATTCCGTAGCCCTTGAGACGAGCCGGCTCACTGTCCCCTTGGAACAGCGCGCGGTCCGTCATGATGACCTCAAGGTCGACACCACTGATTCCGCCGCGCCTGCCGGTAATGCGTTCGACGAGGGTGTCTGCCATAACCTGGCCCCTGTTCCGTGATTCACCAGCGGAACGTACAGAGTCCGCCTTCCGGGTGAGTGCGGCATACACGGCAACCCCTTGGGCGACAGGAAGCAGGGCGGTCAGGTATGTCATGGCGTCCGGCGCGGGGCGCAGGCTGACGTTCCGCTCCGTGGCAGCGTGACTGGCGCGCTGGGCAACGGTACGGGGATCGCGACGATAGGCGGCGGCTTTCGCTGCGGCGATGATGGCTTTGTCGCCGACACCATCGAAGGTGCCGGCGTCAGGTGCGAGTTCCTCGTCCACGGCGCGCCGATCCTCCAAGGAGAGGCAGGCCGTCTCTTTCACGAGCAAGGTGGCGCGCCATTCATTGAGCTGTCCAGATTCCAAGGCAGCCATGGTGCGCGGCATCTCCGTCACTAACGCTTTGGCCAGCCCGAGGAGACGCGAGCCGCGACTTGGTGATCCACGACGCGCCAACGCGATCTCCGCGCCCGAACCCTGCCCTTGCTCAGAGGTGGGAATGCCAGCCGACGCTTGCTCGCTGCGACGCGTGAGGTCGAAGGCTACGGCCGCCCGGGCCTGGACGCTTGAGATAGCCGACTTCAGATCCTCTAAACCGCGCAGCTGATCAATCAACTCACCACAGGTCGACCCAAGGCAAAGGGCCCTCAGCAGCCCCATGAGAGCGGAGACGCTGGGCGCGGAGCTGTCAGGCTGGGGCGCCATCAGCAGGGCATGTGAGTCCGAATCAATCGCTTGCCGCTCCCGAATCTTCTCCATGGCCCAACTCTTCCAGCGGGCCAACGGCCCCGTAAGGCCGGAATCTGCCTATGTGGAAAACGTAAGCCGAACCACCGCGCCCCGGCTCAGAGCGTCAGCTTCATTCCCTCATGACTCGCGACGAAGCCGAGCCGTGAGTAGAAACGGTGCGCTGCCACACGGGATTTGTCGGTCGTCAGTTGCACCAGCGAGCAGCCCCGCTCGCGCGCCTGGTCGATAGCCCACTCGATCATCAGCGCCCCAACACCCTGGCCGCGCAGCACGTCCGACACCCTGACGGCCTCGATCTGCGCCCGCCAGGACCCCTTGCGGGACAACCCCGGAAGGTAGCTGAGCTGGAACGTGGCAACAACATCCCCGGCGAGTTCGCCGACCACCAGAAGGTGGGCCGGATCGGCGTCGATCGCGTCAAAAGCCCGCTCGTAGGGCGCCAGGTCGTCGACGCTCTCGCGGGTGGCACCCAACTGATCGTCCGCCAGCAAAGCGAGGATCCGAGGCAGGTCGCCCTTGCGGGCCCGCCTCAGGCTGAACGTGCCAGGTTCGACGGCGGCAGTCATCAGGGCGGGTGCGGTACCAGATTCCGTAGTCACCATCCCAGCATGCCATTGTGGCTGGAACTCAGTATTGCTAAGTACCGGTACTTAGTTCTACTATGTAGTGGTAGCTAGTAATACTGAGTAGTGAGGGAGGTGTCCAATGGGCAAGCAAATGACGGAGATGCTCAAAGGCACATTGGAGGGCATTGTCCTGGCCCTCCTGACCGGAAAGGCAGCGTATGGATACGAGATCACCACGCTGCTCCGGGAGCAGGGCTTCACCGAGATCGCTGAGGGCACCGTGTATGCCCTGCTGGTCAGGATCGAGCAAAAGGGGCTGGTGGACGTTGAAAAGCGGCCATCCGAAAAAGGGCCGCCCCGCAAGGTGTACACGCTCAACACACAGGGCGAAAAGGAACTGAACGAATTCTGGAACACATGGAGCTTCCTGTCCGGACGGATTGAAGAGCTCCGCAAGGAAGGAAAATAACATGGCAGCAAAATGGATCGAGCTGGTCACCGGATCACTCGAGCAGAAGAAGCAGTACAAGCAGGCCAAAGCACGGCTGGACGCCCTGCCCGAGCCGTACCTCACCGTAGCGACCGCCTTCAACAGGTACTTGATGTATTACGGCGGCGTCACCGAGGGAGACACCATGGTGCAGATGTTCACGGACCTTGCCGACCTCTGGGAACGCGCAGCAATCGATGGCACGCCCGTAAGCGAAATCGTCGGCGAGGATCCCATCGAGTTCGCCGAGGCCTTTGCCCAGGCATATGGCGGCAAGCGCTGGATCGACAAGGAACGCGAGCGCCTCACCAAGGCAATCGACAAGGCAAAGGAGGCTGAATCATGACTGCAACGGCAATCCGGGTAGAGGGCATTGAGAAGTCGTATAAGGATCTCCACGTCCTGCGCGGGGTGGACTTCGAGGTAGCGTCAGGCAGCATTTTCGCCCTTCTCGGCTCCAACGGAGCGGGCAAGACCACCATGGTGAAGATCCTGTCCACGCTGCTCAAAGCGGATGGCGGTTCGGCCGCCGTCGAGGGTTTTGACGTGGCTGCGGAGCCGCTCCAGGTAAGGCAGTCCATCAGCCTCACGGGTCAGTTCGCCGCCGTGGACGAGGTCCTGTCCGGCAAGGAGAACCTGATCCTGGTGGCGAAGCTCCGTCATTTGAAGGGCCCTGGGCAAATCGCGGATGAGTTGCTGGCGCAGTTCAGCCTCACCGACGCCGGGGCCCGCAAGGTAGCGACGTACTCCGGCGGCATGCGGCGTCGCTTGGATATCGCCATGAGCCTGATCGGCAATCCGAAAGTGATCTTCCTGGACGAGCCGACCACCGGTCTGGACCCCGAGGCCCGCCTGGAAGTGTGGCAGATCGTCAAGAACCTCGCCCACCAAGGGACCACGGTACTGCTCACCACGCAGTACCTCGATGAGGCTGAGCATCTCGCAGACCGCATCGCCATCCTCCACGAGGGCCGCATCATCGCCAACGGCACCCTCGCGGAGCTCAAGCAGCTGCTGCCGCCGGCCAAGATCGAATACGTCGAGAAGCAGCCGAGCCTGGAGGACATCTTCCTGGCCCTGGTGGGAAGTGGCGGAAACGTCCCAACCGATAACAACGAGTCAGTAAAGGACAGGTCATGAACACCCATTTCTTCGCAGACACGTCCGTGCTGCTGGGCCGCTCCATGCGGCACATCTTCCGTAGCGTTGACACCATCATCACCACTGCGATCACCCCGATCGCCCTGATGTTGCTCTTCGTCTACGTATTCGGCGGAGCCATCAGGACCGACACCGAGAACTACGTGAACTACTTGCTCCCGGGCATCATGTTGATCGCGATCGCTTCCGGTATCGCTTACACGGCGGTCCGCTTGTTCACTGATATGCAGAGCGGCATCTTCGAGCGGTTCCAGTCCATGCCCATCGCACGCTCCTCGGTTCTCTGGGCGCATGTCCTGACCTCCTTGGTGGCCAACGGACTATCACTGGTGATCATCGTGCTGGTGGCGCTCCTCATGGGGTTCCGGACGTCGGCCAACGTGCTTGATTGGCTGGCCATCGCGGGAATCCTGGCACTCTTCACCTTGGCGCTTACGTGGATCGCCATTATCGCCGGACTCTCCGCGAAGTCCGTGGACGGCGCCGGCGGGTTCTCCTACCCGCTGATCTTCCTGCCGTTCATCAGCTCGGCCTTCGTCCCAACGGAGACCATGCCTGGCCCGGTCCGCTGGTTCGCCGAGAACCAGCCGGTCACCTCCATCGTGAACACCATCCAGGATCTGTTCGCGCAGCGTCCGGTGGGCGGAGACATCTGGGTTGCCCTGGCTTGGTGCTTGGGGATCCTGGTCGTCTCCTACGCCTTCGCAACTGCTGCTTACAAACGCCAGATCGCGTAGTTTCCGCAGCCTGAACTCAGCGTCAGAGAAGGCCTAAGCTCCCCCTCAACCAGGGCGGGAGCTTTCGCCATTCAGACGGATTCGCCATTTGTCAGACATTAGCTATAGCTTTATCGAACAGATTTGTAACGGCCGTCACTATTGTGGCGGGTCCTTCGAAGGGTTCTTGAACTAATGTCCGACCAGACAACACAGGGGCAGCTCCGCGCCTCCAGCAGGGACAGCGAGCCCCACCTGTCACGCTCGCTCAGCAACCGCCACATCCAGCTCCTGGCCATCGGCGGCGCCATCGGAACGGGGCTCTTCATGGGCTCCGGCAAAACCATCTCCGTTGCCGGTCCCTCGGTGATCTTCGTGTACATGATCATCGGCTTCATGCTCTTCTTCGTCATGCGGGCCATGGGCCAGTTGCTGCTGTCCAACCTGAACTACAAGTCCTTCAGCGACTTCGCGGGCGACCTCCTCGGTCCCTGGGCCGGGTTCTTCACCGGCTGGACCTACTGGTTCTGCTGGGTAGTCACCGGTGTTGCGGACGTCATCGCGATTGCGGGCTACGCCAACGAACTCTGGCCGGGAATCCAACTCTGGATCCCGGGCCTCGCCACCATCATCATCTTGCTGCTCCTCAACCTCCCCACGGTCAAGGCCTTCGGCGAGACCGAATTCTGGTTCGCACTCATCAAGATCGTGGCCATCGTGGCGCTGATCGTCGTAGGCCTGGTCATGATCTTCACCGGCTTCCAGTCCAACGCAGGCACCGCGAGCTTCACCAACCTCTGGAGCCACGGCGGGTTCTTCCCCAAGGAATTCATGGGATTCGTGGCCGGCTTCCAGATCGCCGTCTTCGCCTTCGTCGGCATCGAGCTGGTAGGCACCGCCGCAGCCGAAACCAAGAACCCGGAGCACAACCTCCCCCGCGCCATCAACGCCATCCCCCTGCGCGTGATGCTCTTCTATGTAGGCGCGCTCATCATCCTCATGTCGGTCACCCCGTGGACCGAGTTCAAAGCCGGCCAGAGCCCGTTCATCGCCATGTTCTCCCTGGCCGGCCTGGGTATGGCAGCCACCGTGGTCAATCTGGTGGTGCTCACCTCAGCCATGTCCTCGGCCAATTCCGGCATCTACTCGACCTCCCGCATGGTCTACGGCTTGGCCAACGACGGCGACGCGCCCAAGCTTTTCGGCAGGCTCTCCAGCCGAAAAGTACCCCAGAACGCACTGTTCCTGTCCTGCGTTCTGCTGCTGGCCGGCGTCGCGCTTCTCTACGCGGGCAAGGACGTTGGCGTCGCGTTCGATATGGTGACCACCGTGTCCGCGGTCTGCTTCATGTTCGTGTGGTCGATCATCCTGGCCAGCTACCTCGTGTACCGCAAGCGCCGGCCAGAGCAGCACGCGGCCTCGCCATTCAAGATGCCCGGCGGCATCCCGATGGTATGGGTGGTCTTCGCGTTCTTCGCGTTCCTGGTCTGGGCGCTGACCACGCAGCCTGACACGCTCACTGCCCTTCTGGTGACGCCCATCTGGTTCGCGATCCTCGGCATCGCCTATGCCGTGGTCCGCAAGACACCCCTCCACCAGGCCCGCGTGGCCGAGTGGAAGGCGATGTCCGAGGCGGAAACCGCGGCAGCGCGCTAACGCCCAAAACAAGTGAAGCCCGACGTCGCAACCCAGCTTGGGGGCCGACGTCGGGCTTTCTTTGTACAACTGAAAGCGTCAGGCGAAGTACACGCCGATGCGGTTGCCGTCGATTTCCTCGATGCGGATGTCGATGTCGTAGACGTCGTGCAGCATCCCGGCGCGCATGATCTCCGAAGGCGTGCCCTGATGGATGAGCCGGCCGTCCTTCATGGCCAGGATGGTATCCGAGTAGCAGGACGCAAAGTTGATGTCATGGACCACCAGGACAATGGTCTTCCCGAGCTCGTCCGCCAGCCGGCGCAGCAACCGCATCATCTCCACGGAGTGCTTCATGTCCAGGTTGTTCAGCGGTTCATCAAGCAGCAGGTATTCGGTGTCCTGAGCCAGAACCATCGCGATGTACGCGCGCTGACGCTGACCGCCGGAGAGCTCGTCCACGAATTTGTCGGCCATGGACGTGAGGTCCAGCTGTCGGATGGCCTCGTCCACGTGTTCAAGGTCCTCCACCGTGGGCCTGCCGCCGCTGTGCGGGAAGCGGCCAAAAGCCACGAGGTCGCGGACCGTGAGCCGCATGGTCAGGTGGTTTTCCTGCCGCAGGATGGCCATGGTCCTGGCCAGTTCCTTGCTGGGCGTCGCTGTGACATCCAAGCCAGCCACCGACACTCCCCCGGCGTCCATGGGCTGGAGACGACTGATCAACGAGAGCAGCGTGGACTTGCCCGCACCGTTGGGGCCGATGATGGACGTGATGCCGCCGCGAGGGATCTCGCAGCTCACGTCGTCCAGCACAGTGGTGCCGCCGTAGCGCTTGGTCACGTTCCGGACGGTAATCATGGGCAGACCCCAGTCATTTCAGTGAGCCTTTCAGCAAGAGGTAAAGGAAGAGGATGCCGCCAGTGAACTCGATGATGACGCTCAGCGCCGTGGCGAAACCGAAGACGCGCTCCAACAGCAATTGGCCACCCACCAACGCAATGGCACCGATCAGCACCACGATCGGCAGCAGCCAGGCGTGCCGGAAACCGCGGCAGAGCTGGTAGCCGAGGCTGACCACCAGGAGCCCGAAGAACGTCACCGGCCCCACCAAGGCGGTGGAAATTGCCACCAGCAGCGAGCACGCGAGCAGCACCCGCATCACCACGCGCTTGTGGTCGACGCCTACGTTGATGGCCACTTCCCGGCCCAGCGCCAGCACATCCAGGGTGTGCCGCATCCGCCACACCCCAACGCACACCAGAGCGATCAGCACCGCGGAAACACCCAGCAGGCCGGGATCCACATTGTTGAAGCTGGCAAAGAACAGGTCCTGCAGGATGATGAATTCGCTGGGTTCCATCAGCCGCTGCAAGAGCGAGGAAAAGCCACGGAACAGTGTCCCCAGGACGATCCCCACCAACAGCAACAGGTGCAGGGATCGCGTGGCGCCGGTGAACATCCACCGGTACAGGAAGGCGCTGAAGCCCACCATCAGGAGGATCTCGAGCCCAAATTTCAGCGTTGACGGAGCCGTCGCCAACGTCGCGGCACCCGCCACGAACGCCAGCGCGGTCTGCACCAGGATGTACAGCGAATCGAACCCCATGATGGACGGCGTCAGGATCCGGTTGGCCGTCACGGTCTGGAACAGCAGCGTGGAAACCCCCACCGCGATAGCCACCAGCAGCATCGCGGACACCTTGATGGCCCGGCGGGGCAGGATGTAGGCGATGTTGCCTTTGAGGTCGATTGTCAGGAAAACGGCAACGAGCACGACGGCGGCAATCGCCAGGATGCCGATCACCAGTCCCGGCGGGGTGCTGCGGATGGCCTCACGCCAGCGGGTGCGGGCGGACAGACGGGGTGCGGTCAGGAGCGCTTCAGGCATTGCGTTTCCTCAACAGCAGGAAAAGGAACAGGATGGCGCCCAGCACGGACATGACCATGCCGACGGGCACTTCATAGGGGAACCGGATGGTCCGGCCGATGATGTCGCAGACCAGCACGAACGCGGCTCCGAACAAGGCGGTCCACGGAACGGCCCGGCGGAGGTTGTCTCCGAACAGCAGGGACACGATATTCGGCACCACGAGCCCCAGGAAGGGAACGGCGCCAACCGTCGTGACGACAACGGCGGAGATCAACGAAACGATCATCAGGCCGAGCCGCATGGTGCGCGCGTAATTGAGGCCGAGGTTGGTGGTGAAGTCCTGGCCCATGCCGGCCACAGTGAAGCGGTCGGCGGCAAAGAGGCCCACAAGGACAAGCACAGCCACGATCCACAGCAGTTCGTACCGTCCGCGCAGCACGCCGGAGAAGTCGCCGATCATCCAGTTGCTCAGTGTTTGGAGGAGGTCGAAGCGGTAGGCAAAGAACGTGGTGACGGCTGCGATGATGCCGCCCAGCATGATGCCCACCAGGGGAATCAGCAGGGTGTTGCGGGCAGGAAGCCGGCGGAGGATCGCCAGGAAGAGCGCGGTGCCGAGTACGGCGAACACAGAAGCCACGATCATTTTGGTGAGGATCGGTGAGTCAGGGGCAAGAACCGTGACTACCAGGATTCCGAGCGTCGCTGATTCAACTGTGCCCACGGTGGAGGGCTCCACGAACCGGTTCCGAGCCATGAGCTGCATGATCAACCCGGCAACGGCGACGGCCATCCCGGCCAGCACCACAGCAACGGTGCGCGGCACCCGCGACACCCAGAAGATTTCCCAGGCACCGGCGTCGTTCGCCATCAAAGCAGACAGGGAAACATCACTGACACCCACGAAGATGCTGCCCACGGCGATCACCAGCACAACGACAGCCGCCGCAACCAGTCGGGCGGTCTCGCCAGTCCGGTTGCGGCGTGCTGGTGCCGCGGGGCGCACGGCTGTAGTTGTCACGTCAGAACTTCAGGTAATGCGGGATATCAGGCGACGGAATCGGCCACTGCGGTGACCATGGCCTGGACGTTGTTCAGGCCATAGCCCACGAGGTACCAGCCGGCGGGATCCAGGTTGACGATCTTGTTGTTCTTGGCTGCGTTGGTGGACTTCACCAGCTCGTTGTCCAGGATCGGGTTGGCTGTGGAGCCTGCGGTGCCGATCGCGGTGTCGCGGTTGATGACGTAGAGGATGTCCGGGTTGGTTTCCTTGATGTATTCAAAGGAAACGGCCTCGCCGTGGGAACCCTCGGCTTTGACGTCGGCAGCGGTGGGAACGCCCAGGACGTCGTGGATGATGCCGAAGCGGGAACCCGCCCCGTAAGCGGTGACTTCGCCACCGGAAGTGAGGACAATCAAGCCCTTGCCGGCGGTAGCTGCCTTGGCCTTCGTGTCGGCGATGGTCTTGTCCACCTCGGCGAGCTTGGAAGCGACTTCGTCTTCCTTCTTGAAGATCTTACCGAGCTTCTCCGTCTGGGCCTTGAAGCTTTCCATCGGCTTCGCGGCGTCAACCGAGAGGTCGATGGTGGGGGCAATCTTGCTCAGTTCCTCGTAGGCGCCGGCAGTGCGGCCGGAGATGATGATGAGGTCCGGCGCTGCGGAGCTGACGGCTTCGAAGTCCGGTTCCTTGAGCGAGCCGACCTTGGCGTACTTGGCCTCGGAAAACTTCTTCAGGGCCTCCGGGTAGCTGGCCTCGGGAACACCGGTGGGCTCGACGCCGAGTGCGTTCATGGTGTCCAGGACGCCGAGATCGAAGGTGACAACCTTGGCCGGATTGACGGGAACGTTGGAGGTGGAGCCCTGGGCGTGCTCGATGGTGATGGTGCTGGCTTCTTCCGGCTGCGAGGACGCCGTCGCGCCGCCTCCACACGCCGTGACGGTCAGCAAGGCAGCGCCTGCAGCCAGTGCCCCAATGTAGCTCGACAGCCTCTTTTTCACGCCAGTACTCCACTCACTAATAAGTCATAGATGTGTTGCCTAATTGTTTTTGACTCTATTAGTAAGGTGAGGCTAACTTCAAAACCGAAAGGCCCTCCGATGGGCAAAAGTGAGCAAACTCACTGGTTTTTCTCCTGCCGGAGACCAAAACCCTCCCCACCCCTGTCCACGCCCTGCTGCAACTCGACGCGAAAAGGCCCGACGTCGGCGCCCGGGTGAGTGGCGACGTCGGGCCTGTTTGGAGACAGTGAGAGACCGTCCGCCTGATCGAGCCGTTCCGTGAGAGAAGGTCAGCCTGAAGGGGGCAGAAGGTGAGAGAGGGTCAGGCCTCGGCCTTGCGGTCCTCCACGAGCTTTTGCAACGCCGGGAACAGTGGGTGCGCAGGCGTCAGTTCCGTGATGCGTTCGACGGCGGCAGCCGCGTCCATCTCCGACAGCATCCTTGCGAGCTCCACGGCTTCGTCATCGGCACCGTCGTCGAAACGAAGGGCTGCAGACATGGCCTCGAGCAGCGCTACCGGAGTGACGCCACGCTCGGCGAGCTCAGCCGCGGGGCCAACGAACCGCTCGTGCCGGCCGAGCTTCCGCAAGGGCGCGCGGCCCACGCGGTTCACGGTGTCCGGCAGGTGCGGGTTGGTGAAGCGGGACAGGATCTTCTGCACATACGCTTCCTGTTCCGCCTCCACGAACCCGTGCTTGGCCACCAGAAGTTCCTTCGTTTCCTCCAGCACAGCCCGGACCTTCGCAGCCACGGACGGATCGGCCATGGCGTCGGAGATCTTCTCAAGACCGGCCTGGTAACCGAAGTATGCCGCCGAAGCATGGCCCGTGTTCACCGTGAACAGCTTGCGCTCGATGTACGGGCCCAGCTCATCCACGAAGGTAGCCCCGGGAATGCTCGGCGCATTGTCGCCAAAAGGCGTGCGATCGATAACCCACTCATAGAAGGTCTCCACCGTGACGTCCAGGCCCTGGCCCGGCGCCTGGTTGGGGACAATGCGGTCCACTGCGGTGTTGGCAAAAACAGCGACGGCGTCCAGGTCGCCTGCCGAATCGTCCCACGCCGCACGGATCTCCGTGTGAAGGAGGTCCGTGGCGTTGATGGCGTTCTCGCATGCCATGACCTGAAGAGGTGGCAGATCCACCGGTCGGGCAGCCAGCCCGCGGGCAATCACGGGCGCCACGAACTTCAGGATGTGCGGCCCCACGGCAGTGGTGACCACGTCCGCCGTCGAGATTTCCTCAACAACAGCAGCTTCCTGCGAACCCGAGTTGAAGGCACGGAAACCGGTGACTGTCTTGACCGCCGGGTTCTCGCCTACCTCGTGGACGTCGTAGCTGCTGGCCGAGGCGAGCTGGGTGATCAGCGCGTCCGCAACATCCGCGAACACCACCTCATAGCCGGGGTGGTGGGGGAGCACCCCCACCCCCCCCCCCCCCCAGGGGGGAGCGCCCAAAATGACGGG
>NZ_JAJOHP010000022.1:0-72273 GCF_021109375.1 Arthrobacter sp. AK01 | reverse complement strand
AGCGCCCAGTTGTTGTGGGGGGCGGCGCGCCCCGGGGGCTAACCGGCGGGGGGCCGGTTGGGGGCGGCCATGGGCACTACCGCGGGGGGCGGGGGGGGCGGCCCCGCCGCCAATCAGTGGTGTGGTGATTATGGCGTGGACGCCACGTGGTGGTGCCTGTATTCCTCAGTGCTTGGCCTGATCGCCAGAGCGGTCACCACCAAAGCCACCGCACCTGGGATCCAGGCACTCCAGGCTGCGCCGGTTGCGGAGGTGAAGCCACCCACCCAAGGAGCCAGGAGGAGGGCTACTGCCACTATTGCCTGGGCCCACTCAGCGACGGGCATGCCGGGCATCGCCAGGTTCACCACGCCTCCAATGACCAGCAAGAGGCCCAACGTGACCATGATCGCCGTCGACGACCCGGTTTGCGTGGTCCACAGAACTGACAGGGCTGCATATGCGCCGGCAGCGATCACGGTATAGTCCTGCCAACGCGTCCATTTCTTCATGGGGATCGATACTCCTTCATTTTGTTCGATGCCGGGGCCGCCCACCTTCTGCGAGCGGTTTCGGGTCTCCCGTTCTTCCAGCGTCGGTACAAAGGCACGTTCCCAACAGGGCCAAAAGTCACACGCGCCGGCAGGGTCCTTGGGCCCTTGTGGGCAGGGCAGGCAGTCGGCAAGAATTTGGCAGAGCCGCCAACAAAAAGCTCTCGATATTGCGGCCATCGGCCGCCGGACAGGAGAATCATGGATCGCCCAGAAACAGCCGGCCAAACCACCGGCGTTTCCCCCGGAGAACCAATCCGCGTCTTCATCCTCGATGACCATGAGTTGGTTCGCAGAGGCCTCCAGGAACTTTTGGAAGGCGAAGGTTTCGTTGTGGTCGGCATGTCTGGTTCAGCGGAAGAAGCGACGCGCCGGATTCCCGCGTTGCGTCCCGATGTCGCTGTTCTGGACGCACGGTTGCCCGACGGCACCGGAATCGAGGTGTGCCGGGACGTTCGCTCCGTCGACCCTGGCTTGAATTGCCTGATCTTGACAAGCTACGACGACGAGCAGGCCCTCCGCGCCGCTGTTCTTGCCGGGGCTGCAGGTTACATCCTGAAGGAAATCGGGGGCACGGACCTGCTGGGCGCCTTAAGGAAAGCCGCACACGGTGAGTCGTTGTTCGACGAAGCCGTCAAGACGAGAATCGTCCAAGGCCTCACTGCGCCGAAGAAGCAGGATCCCAGGACAGCTTCCCTCACGCCGCAAGAGCGCCGCGTCCTTGACTATGTTGGTCAAGGCATGACCAATCGCCAGATCGGCGAGGAAATGCTTCTGGCAGAGAAAACGGTTAAGAACTACGTCTCATCCTTGCTGGCCAAACTCGGGTTTGAGCGCAGAACCCAGGCGGCGGTGTTCATGGCTCAAGCACCCGAAGAGGATGCCGGTTCCCTGCGCTGAAGGATCAGCTCAGCGGGACAGACCATGTCATTGCTGTCCCGTTTCCAGGCGCACTGGCGATGGTACTGGTCCCGTTCATCTCCTTTGCGCGCAGAGCAATGTTGGCCAGGCCGTTTCCCGGGGCAGGATCGACAAATCCGCATCCGTCGTCCACCACTTCCAAGGTTAGCCAACCTTCGGCCACTGAAACTGAAACACTGATGGATTGAGCCCCTGAGTGGCGCACGGCATTGCTGAGGCCTTCAGATACGACAGCCAGAAGGTGTTTGATGATGGCTTCATCGTCCACCAAGTCAACGGCGCCAGCCAGCGTCAGATGTGGCGCGTACGGCAGGGACTTGGCACCGGCCTGGATTGACTGGAGGATGCGGCCGCTCAACGGCTCCCGCTCACGGGTGCTGGCCTGCAGCGAATAGATGGTGTTGCGCAGATCTCGGATACTTGTGTCCAGCTCTTCGGTCACAGAGTCGATCCTGCTCAAGGCAGCCTCGCCGGTCGTGAAACGCCGGAGGCTTTGGAGGCTCAGCCCAGCTGCAAACAGCCGTTGTATGACCAGGTCATGGAGATCCCGTGCGATCCTGTCCCTGTCGGAGAACACCATCACTTGTTCCCGGAGCCGGTGAATCCGCTCCAGCGCCAGCGCGAGGGCCACGTGCGAACCGAAGACCGCCCCCATCTCCACATCGGTCTTTGAAAAATTGCCTGTACCGGGATCGCGGGCAAGGACCAAGAGACCGTGATGGGCTCCTTGGGCGCTGAGGTCGATGATCAGCAGCCGGGCCGACACCCCCTCGCTGGCAAGACCGAGGAGATCCTGGGAATCATCAAGGCAAGCGGGCTTTCCGGTGCTTGCGACGCCCTGCACTTCAGTGGCTTTCATCGCCAACGACGCGCCGGCGAATTCAGCACCACGGGCTCCAGCGGTGCCCGCCACTACATAGGGCTCATGAGGAGACGGAACAAGGATCAACGCCAGATGGGAACCCGATTCCCGGAGGGCCCTCGCCGCGATCAGGTCCAATGCCGAGTTCTCGGCCTGCCCCAGTTGGTCTGCGCCGAGCATTGTTCCCGTAACGTCCATGCAGGCTTCAAGCCAAGAGGCGCGGCGGCGGGCATCTTCATACAGCCGGGCGTTCTCGATTGCCACGCCGGCCGCCGCGGCCAACGCCACGGCAAGGTCCTCATCCTCTGGCGTAAATTCTCCGCCGCCTTCTTTTTCGGTCAGGTAGAGGTTCCCGAATACCACATCCCGTACCCGCACCGGGACTCCGAGGAACGACTTCATGGGAGGGTGGTGCTGCGGGAATCCGTAGGCTTTCGGATGGTGGCCGAGGTCATGGAGGCGTAGCGGTGTCGGCTCCGTGATGAGCAGTCCGAGGACACCGTGTCCAGTAGGGAGTGGGCCGATGCGTCGGGCGAGCTCGCCGTCTATACCTACCGTAATGAAATGACTGAGAGCGTTGTCCTCCCCGATGACACCCAAGGCGCCATAACGCGCCTGAAGCAGCCGACATGCCGAGGTCACCACGCGGTCCAGCACCGCTTCGAGGCTTAGGTCTTCTGCCACGGCCACAACCGCCTCGAGCAAGCCCCGTGTTCTTTCCTGTGCCTGGAGAAGCTCTCCGGCGCGGCCAACAAAGTCCTTCAGGAGGTCCTCAATCCGAATCCGCGGCACAACGTTGGGCTGGGGCTCGGGTGCTTCTGAGTCGTTCACCGCTTCCTTTCAAAGAATGCTGGAAATCCTGTGAGGGGACCGAACGGCGCCCTGTTGCCAGACTACTCTGGCGCCCGCGCGGCAACCATGGACATTGTGCATGTGGGCCTTTGTGCCCTGTTGTCCCCGCGCAGCCGGACCTACGGTCTAACCATGACGAACAAACCCACGGTTCCGGAAGCTGAGATCCTGGACAACAAGCAGTGTTGGGAACTGCTGCGCGGTGTCTCGGTGGGCCGCCTCGCAGTCTGGGCGCAGGACCATCCAGACATCTTTCCCATCAATTACAAAGCAGACCACGGCACGCTGGTCTTCCGCACCGGTGAGGGGAGTAAGCTCCACGCAGCCCTCAGCGCCACACCGGTAGCGCTGGAAGCTGACGGAGTAGACCCACAGTCGGGAGTCGCGTGGAGTGTGGTGGTCAAGGGAAAAGCAGAGAGCATCAAGCTGACCCAGGAAGTACTGGACACCGTCGGTCTGCTGCTCTTCCCGTGGCAGGCCGGGCGGAAGGATCATTTTGTCCGGATCGTTCCCACCTCGTTGACAGGGCGCCGCTTCAACGTGACCCCACCGCTGACGTGGTGGAGTCCGCTCGACGACGCCACCAGGGCGGGTTTGGAATGAAAACAAAGCCAAGTGCCGGCGTCGAACGTCTGGAACCGGACGAATGCTGGGACTTGCTGGCGCAAACGAACGTAGGCCGCTTGGCCGTCCTGGTAGACGGACATCCCGATATCTTTCCCGTGAACTATGTGCTTGATGGCGACAGCATCGTGTTCCGAACCGGGGCGGGCACCAAGTTTTGGAGCACACTGACAACCCCTTGCGCTCTGGAAAGTGACGGCTACCGGACCTTCAGCGGAAAGGCATGGAGCGTCGTTGTCCGAGGGCAGACGCACCTGATACTCGACCGGCAGGAAAGAGCCGACGTCGACGCCCTGGGCCTGGATCCCTGGCAACCAGGCATCAAGGACTGCTACCTGAGGCTGACTCCGGAGGTGGTCACTGGGCGGCGGTTCAAGACCAAACGCCCAGATCTCTGGGGGACTCCCTTGAACGACGCCCGTCTGGACGACTTCCACTAGCGCACGCACCAGCGCACGCGCCCGGTGTTTCAGCCAGGCATAACAAGGACGGAGCAACACAATGAAGGCACTCGTCTACGGTGGCCCCGGCGAAAAGTCCTGGACAGACGTTCCGGATCCGGTCATCCTGCACCCCACCGACGCAATCGTTCGCATCGACACCACCACCATTTGCGGTACTGATCTGCACATCCTCAAAGGAGATGTCCCAGCGGTCCAGCCAGGGCGCATCCTCGGGCACGAAGGGGTAGGGACCGTATCCGATGTTGGGAGTTCAGTGAGTTCACTCCGCCGGGGGGACCGGGTGATCATCTCCTGTATCAAGTCCTGCGGGCACTGCGGCAACTGCAGGAAGGGACTGTTTTCCCATTGTCTGGGTGATGAAGGACAGGCTGGAACCGGCTGGATCTTCGGCCACCTCATCGACGGAACCCAGGCTGAATCCGTTCGGGTTCCCTATGCCGAGAACTCCCTGCACAAACTGCCCCACGGCGTGACCGACGACGAAGCCGTCATGCTCTCCGACATACTGCCCACGGCCTTCGAAATCGGAGTCCAGGCCGGACACGTGGCTCCGGGAGACGTCGTGGCCATCGTGGGGGCAGGACCCATTGGACTGGCGGCCATGGCAACAGCCGGACTCCACGGTGCGGCAACGGTGGTGGCCATAGATCCAGACGAGGGCCGGCTCACCAAGTCCCGCGACTTCGGAGCCACCCACACGGTCAATCCCGGCAACCCCGAATGGATTGCGGACGTTCTCGCCCTCACTGATGGCGCCGGGGTGGACGTGGCCATGGAAGCGGTCGGATTACCGGAGACTTTTGACATGGCCCTGCGCTTGGTCCGCCCCGGCGGGCACGTAGCCAACATCGGGGTCCACGGAAAACCGTCCAACTGCCCCTCCAGGACCTGTGGATCCAGAACATCAACATCAGCATGGGACTGGTCAACACCGACACCACCCCGATGCTGCTTCGCCTGGTGGCCCAACACAAGCTCCCTGCGGATAAGTTCGCTACGCATCATTTCGGGTTGGAGCAGATCATGGATGCCTATGACACGTTCTCGCGGGCGGCGGAAACAGGGGCCCTGAAGGTGGTTCTCAGCCGAAACCCTCATGACTGACCAGCGGACATGACACAACGTCTGCTGCACTCGGCCTTGCGCTTTCCGTTAGTGACAGCGACAGTCGTGGTGCTCGCCGCCGTCGCGGTCCTGGCTGCCATCGGACTCATACCGGCAGCCCAAGGGCTGGCGAGCATATTTGCCCTTGGTGTTGCCCTCTACCGGGCCGGCACCATGATTAAAGGGCTCCTGCACGGACGCTGGGGCATCGACCTCCTGGCCGTGATGGCCATTTGTTCAACTGTTGCGGTGGGGGAATACCTGGCATCCCTGATCGTGGTGCTGATGCTGACAGGCGGGGAAGCGCTGGAACAATTTGCCCAGGGCCGCGCAACCAAGGAGCTCCGTGCACTCCTGGATCGGTCCCCACGGAACGCGCACCGGGAACGTCCCGGCCTGCCCGTGGAAGATATCCTGGTCGATGCCGTGATCCCGGGGGACGTGCTGCTGGTCAGGCCGTCAGAGTTGGTTCCGGTGGACGGTAGCTTGCTGTCCGACGTCGGAATCTTTGACGAGTCAGCGTTGACGGGCGAAAGCCTGCCTGCTGAGCGAACCAAGGGCGAACTGCTGCTCAGTGGCTCGATCAACGGGGCCGATGCCGTGCGTATGAAGGCTACGGCCACCGCCGGGGATTCCCAGTACAGCCAAATAGTCGCCTTGGTTCAGCAAGCCGCTGCAAGCCGTGCGCCGACGGTACGGCTTGCGGACAAATATGCTGTGCCTTTCACTCTGGTCGCCTTGGTGCTGGCCGGCGCTGCCTGGTTTTTCAGCCAGGATCCGGGACGGTTCGCTGAGGTCTTGGTGGTAGCCACCCCGTGCCCATTGCTGATTGCTGCACCTGTCGCGTTCCTTGCGGGGACCAGCAGGGCCGCACATGCCGGCATCATCATCAAAAACGCCGGGACGCTGGAGCAACTCAGCAGAGTCAAGACCGCCGTCTTCGACAAGACCGGGACCCTCACCCAAGGCAATCCTTCCCTGGCCGGAATCCGGGTAGCCCCGGCCTCGAAATTGTCCCAAGACGCCCTGCTGCAGTTGGCCGCCTCCGCTGAGCAGTATTCCACCCACGTCCTGGCGGCTTCAGTCATGGCAGCCGCCCGGGCGCGCGGCCTGGCGCTTGTACCGGCAACGAGCGCGAGTGAACATGCAACCAACGGGGTCACGGCCGACTGCGGAGACCACCACGTAGTCGTCGGAAAACCTGCCTACGTCGGTTCCCTGGTGAGCGGCTTCGTCAAGACGGCACTGCCCGGAGGCCATCTCGGGATTTACGTCGGCGTGGATGGTGGTTTTGCCGGCACTCTGATCATGAGCGATCCATTACGCCCAAATGCGAAGGACACCCTGACTGAACTTCGGAGGCTCGGGGTCGCTGAGACGATGCTCCTGACCGGAGACACTGCAACGACAGCCCAACATATCGCTGCGGAGGCGGGCATCAGCAACGTCATGGCCGAATGCCTGCCTGCTGACAAAGTTACTGCCGTCGCGGCCCTTCCGCTCAGGCCCGTGATGATGGTTGGCGACGGCGTCAACGACGCTCCAGTACTGGCAGCGGCCGACGTCGGCATCGCCATGGGTGCCAAAGGTGCCACTGCGGCCAGCGAGTCGGCGGACGTGGTGATTATGGTCGATGACCTGTCCAAGGCCGCGGTCGCGGTTGGCATCGGCCAGCGTACCCTTCGAATCGCGCGGACCAGCATTTGGACTGGGATACTGCTGAGCCTGGGCCTGATGGTGATGGCCTCCCTTGGCATGATTCCGGCCGTCGCCGGGGCGCTGCTGCAGGAGCTGGTGGATCTTGCCACCATTCTCAATGCCCTCAGGGCCTTGGGTCCCGGACGGTCTGTCGCGTCAGTGCAGGTTGCGGAGGGCCGTGGGGTCAATACCGCTCCGGCTCATCACCGAGTTCAAAGTGGCGGCCATGGACCCGGGTGGGAGTGATCTCCACGTAGGTGTATTTGCGCGTCGGAATCCACGGCTTCAGCGGCAGTTTGTCGGCCTCGTCGATCTCCGATTGCGACTCGATCACCCTGGCAGTCCCCTTAAGGACAACACTCCAGGCTTCGGCGTCGACAATCTCCTCCACTTCGAAGGCGACCTTCTCATTGACGGTCAGCTCAGCGAGCTTTGTCCCCGGGTTCGTCCTCAGCAGCAGCCGCTGCTGGTGGGCGATGAAATTCAGGGGGTAGATGTCCGGCTCGCCCAGGACGCTCACTGCCAAGCGACCATGCTGGTTGCGTTCCAGGACCTTCCATGAGTCGGCTTCGGATAGGACGGTTCCGGGGCGTTCGTCGGTTTCCATGGGTCTTTGTCTCCTGGGTGGGGGTGGCTGCTGGCGAATCGCCACGTCACCGTTGGCTTCGATGCTCCCGAGCCTATGGCTGGCTCCCCGCCCCCAACAGAGTCCAAAGTCCCGAGGGCGAAACAGCCATCGTGACCTTTGCCTCTGGTGTGGACGGCCTGCGGGGTGGAACCTGTGAAGCATCGGATGACCGGCCCGGAGGGATACACCATGGTCCAAGGCGTTTATGTTCTGTCCGTTGCACCGGAAGCCGGGAAGTCACTCGTGGTCCTGGGCTTGGCTGACGCGTTGCACCGCAGAACAGGCCGTCTGGGTTTCTACCGGCCAATCGTGAACGGAACAGATCCGGTCAACGACCCGCTCCTCAGGATGCTTCGCAGGCGGTACAAAATGGAGTCAGTCCGCTGCAGGGGCGGAATGACGTTGGCGGACGCCCGGGAAGCACTGGCGGCAGGCCGCAAGGACGAGGTTTCTTCCCGGGCACTCGAGGAGTATGGACGCATCGCGGAGGAATGTGACGTGGTTGTGGTGGACGGTTCGGACCTGAGGGGCGCGGACGCCGGGAGGGAGTTCGACCTGAACGCCCAACTGGCCACCAATCTCGGTTTGCCGGTTCTTGCTGTCATCGGGGCCCAGGGCCTGACCCCGCGGGAGACCACCCAGGCTGTGGCCGAGGCATCACGGCAGCTCGAGGCAGCCAGATGCACGGTGTTGTCCGTCGTGGTCAACCGCGCCCGGCCAGCGGGCATCGACACAGTCCGGGGAGCTGTTAGGGCAGCTACGGGAAGCCTGCCAAGCTATGTGATTCCCGAGGTTCCTGAGATATCGGCGCCCACCGTGGCCGATGTGGCGATGTCGTTGTCTCTTGAACGGCTCTCGGGCAGTGCAGAGCTGGACCGGGACGTGGGCAGCGTGCAGGTGGCCGCTATGAACGCGGAGAACTTCCTGCGGGTACTGGAGCCAGGGAACCTGGTGATTGTTCCCGGGGATCGCACTGATATTGTCCTGGCCTGCATGGCCTCGGCCTTGTCACCGGAGCTGCCCACGCCGTCCGGAGTCATCCTGACCGATGGCCTTGTCCCTGCCAGCTACGTTTTGCCTTTGGTGGCACATGCGCCATTCCCTGTCTTCGCTGAAACTGCGGATACCTACACTACGGCTCGACGGGTCTCGCGCGTCCGCAGCGAGATCCACTCCGGGGAAAGCCGCCGGCTCGCTGCAGCGTTGGGAGTGTGGGCCCGCTCGATCGACGAAACAGAGTTGCTGGAACGTCTGGCGCTGCCGCGTCCGGCAACCATGACGCCATTGCGCTTCCTCAATGACCTCGTTGAACGCGCCCGCCAGCAGAAGAAGCGCATCGTTCTGGCTGAGGGAACGGATAGCCGGGTATTGCGTGCGGCGGAGATTCTGCGTCGCAGGGATGTGTGCCGCGTGACGCTTCTTGGGAACCCGTCGGCGGTCCGGGAGCTTGCCCATGCCGAAGGTATCGAAGTAGCCGGCATCACGATCATCGACCCCGCCCACTCGCCATTACGTGATCGATTCGCGTTGGAATATCAGCGGTTGCGCGCCCACAAGGGCGTGATCCTGGAACGGGCCAGGGAGGTCATGCTCGATGGCGCCTACTTTGGCACCATGATGGTCCACCTGGGAGAGGCCGATGGGATGGTCTCCGGAGCGGCGCACACCACAGCCAACACCATCCGGCCGGCGTTGGAGTTCATGAAGAGCCAGCAGGGCAACGGGCTGGTGTCCTCGGTGTTCTTCATGCTGTTTCCGGACCGCGTGCTGGTGTACGGGGATTGCGCCGTGGTGCCCGATCCCACGGACCGGCAACTGGCAGACATCGCGCTGGCATCGGCGACGACGGCGGGGCAGTTCGGCGTCGAGCCCAGGGTGGCTATGTTGTCGTATTCCACTGGCGTATCCGGCGCCGGGTCGGCGGTGGACAAGGTCAGGCGTGCCACGGAAATGGTGGCGGCTGCCCGGCCGGACCTTGCGGTGGATGGGCCCATCCAGTACGACGCCGCGGTGGATGCGGCCATCGCGAGTTCAAAGTTGCCGTCCTCAGCCGTCGCGGGAAGGGCGACAGTGTTCATCTTCCCTGACCTGAACACAGGCAACAACACCTATAAGGCCGTGGAGCAGTCTTCTGGTGCTGTTGCCGTCGGGCCCATCCTTCAGGGGCTCCGGAAACCCATCAACGACCTGTCCAGGGGATCAACGATAGAAGACATCATCAATACCGTGGCCATCACCGCTGTCCAAGCACAGAGGTAGTGCTAGCCCTTTTTATCCTGACTGACCACCAGGACGGGGCACTGCGCATGGGCCGAGCAGGCCCGGCTGACGGATCCAATGGGCTGATTGAGGAAACCGCCGGAGCCCCGCCTCCCCACCACGAGTAGTTGTGCCCCGTGGCTTTCTTCGACGAGGACCTTGGCTGGTTCGCCGAACTTGACCGTCACCGTTAGATCCTTGGGGCGGTCCGCACCGAAGGCTCGTTCCACGGCCTCATCGACCAGCCGCTTGGCGGTGTCTTCCAATTCCGTGGTGAACCGTGTCAGTTCGGGCTCGAAGCGGGAAGCCATGAAGTAGTCGGACATTCCAATACAGGTGATCACCTCCAGGGGGCCTCCCAACGCAGCTGCCATGCGACCGGCCATCTGCAAGGTGTTGGAGGAATATTCGGATCCATCGACGCCGACAACGATCCGATCAGAGCGCGATTGTGTATTCATGGGACCAGCCTGCCGTCCACCTGGCCGCCCCACTAGGGTCGAAGGGCACGGATCCGGCGAGCTGCATCAATGGGGGAGGGCCCCTCCGTGGCGCAGCCGTTTGTAGAGCCAGTCCGCGCCGAGCACGCCGGGAATCGCCAGGAGCGCAACGGCAAAGCCAGAGAGCGGAGGAGGAGCCTGGCCCAGGATGCCCGCAACAGGAGGTAGGTAGAGGAACAGTGCCAACGCCGCCAGTTCCACCCCAACGGCCCACAGCAGCAACTTGTTGGTGAACCATCCCTGCTTCCACGCAGGAGCCGTAGCACTGCGGCAAGCGAAGGCAGTTGCCAACTGGCCAAGGACCACCGCCGTGAACGCTGATCCGGACGCGCCCATCAGCACTCCCGGGTCCAACGGATCCCCACGGCCCCAACCACTGCCAAAGAGCACCACAGAGAAAGCACCCATGGCGAACAACGCCTCGGTGGGACCCATGACCGCAAACACCCTCAGCATGAGTTGCCGATCCAGGAGATGCCGCTTTTCGGGAGGCCGGCTCAACACGCGTTTACCTGGTGGCTCCGCCCCGAGCGCCAGCGCGGGAAGCAGGTCGGTTCCGATGTCCAAGGCCAGTATTTGGAGGACGCCGAGGGCCAAGGGAAATTGACCACCGGACAGTGCCCAAATCACGAAGGGCGTGAGTTCAGCGACATTGTCAGTCAGGTGGTACGTGAGGAACCGGTGAATATTTGAATAGGTGGCCCGGCCCTGTTCTATGGCGGCGACGATGGTGGCGAAATGATCATCCAGGAGCACAAGGTCTGCGGCCTCACGGGCCACATCGGTGCCGCTGAGTCCCATGGCCACGCCGATGTCGGCTTGACGCAACGCGGGACCGTCATTGACGCCGTCGCCGGTCATGGCAACAACGTGCCCGCGGCTCTGCAAGGCTTTAGCCACCCTCAGTTTCTGTTCCGGAGAAACCCGGCTCACCACCACCCCATCACGGTCCAAGAGGGCCCCAAGAACCTGTTCGTCATGGGGGAGGTCCGCGCCTTGGAAGACCAGGTCCGGGTGCCCCAGCAGGCCAATTTCCCGAGCAATTGCCGCTGCTGTGGAGGGGTGGTCGCCGGTGATCATCGCAATACGGATTCCTGCGCGCCTGGCCGTGGTGATGACGTTGGCGACGTCCGGCCGGGGTGGGTCGTGGAGGCCAATGAGGCCTAGTCCTTCGAGGTCCCGCTCAGCCTCGTCCGCGGGCCGGTCGCGCCAACTGCCGGCTGCTCCAGGCAGTTCCCTCGTGGCGACGGCAATGACGCGGAGGCCTTTGGCAGCCATGGTTTCCACTGCTTCGAACAGTTGGGCGGCTTCGACTCCGCAGAGGGGAAGGACGGATTCAGGAGCTCCCTTCAAGTAGAGGGTATTGCCCACCATCACAGACTCCCTCCGACGGTCGGCGTCGAAGGCGAACCGTACCGCTGGCTGAAGTTCCCCTGGGGGACTCCCCGACAGGCGTCGCGCCAGAACATCGATCGCAGCTTCCATGGGATCCCCGCTCGCTACCCATTCGTCGCCGTGGAGCACTGCGCGCCCCTGCGAAGCGGCCCGGGCTGCACAGGCCACCCGGAGGGCGTCGGGATGTCCCGGCCCTTCCACCCGGGCCGCGGGCGTGTAGCCGTCGCCGCTGATATGGAGCGGCCCTTTTAACGTGAAGACCTCGACGGCGTTCATCCGGTTTTGCGTCAGCGTGCCGGTCTTGTCGGTGCAAATGAAGGTCGTGGAACCGAGCGTCTCCACCGCTTCAAGGTTGCGGACCAGTGCGTTTCTGGATGCCATGCGCTGTGCGCCCATGGCGAGGGACAAAGTAACCGTTGGCAGTAAGCCCTCGGGGATGAGCGCAACCGCAACCCCAATGGCAAACAGGAAGGAATCACGCCACACAATTCCGACGAGGAGCGAAACCACAAAGAACAACCCGGCGACGGCGAGCGCCACGGTGGCAACCAAGCGGACTATTCTGCGCAGCTCCATGGTCAAAGGTGTTGGCGGAGCTTTGGTGCCGCTGGTCAGCGCTGCTATGGCTGCCAGCTTGGTGTTGGCACCGGTGGCGGTCACCAGCCCTTCGGCTTGGCCATTGACCAGGAACGTTCCGCCCCACGCTGTGTCCGTCGCGGTTTTGGGTACGGCCTCACTCTCTCCGGTGAGCATGGATTCATCGATGCTGCATGCTGATGCGGAGATGAACTGCACGTCTGCCGGCAACCTGTCTCCTGCGGTCAGGACCACCACATCTCCGGGTACCAAAGCACTCGCGTGCACGCTCTGAAGCCGCCCATCCCGCCGGACAGTGACGTCGGCGGGAAGCAGCCCTTGCAATCGTTCGGCTGCGTGTTGGGCGCGTTCCTGCTGAATATGGGCGAAGACGCCGTTGACGATCACCACGATGATGATGGCTATGCCCAGCTGTGGCATGCCTGCCACGTAGGCGAGTGCCGCTGCAACCCACAGCATCAGGGCGAAGAAGTGCGTCAGTTCCCCGAGCAGTTTTCGCCATTGGGGGACGTTCTTGGCGGTGGGCAGAACGTTTGGTCCGCTTCGTCGCAACAAATCGCCGGCGGCCTTCGAGCTCAGGCCCTCGGCGCCCGGGGTCGCGGACAGCGAGGCGGGGGATGTGTTCCCAGGGGGCATCTTTTCTCCAATGCGGGAATGCCTGTTCGATGACAGACTCCACCGGGGAACTGCCCGCGTCTAGGGTCGAAGGGCACGGTAGGGCGGGACCTTCTGCCCTATATGGGGATAGCCGGAGGGGATAGGCTCGGCCAATGGAGAACACATCGACGGATCAGGACACCAAGGAACTCAGCGTCCACGATTGCTGGAAGTACCTTCAATCGGTGTCCATCGGCAGGATCGCCCTCATCAACGGCGAGGTACCGGAGATCTTTCCGGTGAACTTCGTCCCGAACTATGGAACTGTTCTGTTCAGGACCGGACCGGGGACCAAGCTCGACGCCCTGCGGGAAGGGGCGGTGATTGCGCTGGAAGCCGATGGGTTCAACCGTTATGGGACCGTCGCCTGGAGTGTCATCCTCAAAGGAAGCCCGGAGTTCGTGACCCAGCCTGAAGACATCCAGGAGGCAGTGGAAGCCGGCCTTTCTCCATGGCAGCCCGGGGCCAAGGACGTCCTGGTCAGGGTCACGCCAACGGAGATCAGTGGTCGCCGGTTTGTCATTGCGCCTCCGTCCAAGTGGTGGCCGCCGCTGGATCCGACCGCCTCTGACGTTCACGACGGCGAAACTCGCGTTGTCCCGCCCGGCACCTCTGGCTAGGGTCGGGTCAGGAGGGTGGGGCACTGCACATGCAGGAGCACATGCTGGGCAACGGAGCCCAGCAGCACGCTCAAACCTCCCCGCCCTTTGCAGCCCATGACCAGCAGCTGTGCTTCCCTTGCAGCAGCTATCAGAGCCTCTCCGGGGCTACGGGTGGTATCCAGGACTTCCTTCACGACGACGGACGGGAACTTGTGGTTGACCCGCTGGACAGCCGCGTCAAGGACATTCCCACCCTCGGCAAGCCCAACGTCGGGCCCTGTCGCATGGACAATCATCAATTCATCATCCAAACGTTGGGCTTCCGTGGCCCCTTGATCCAGGGCATCGACTGACTCAGCGGAGCCGTCAACGCCAACCACTACGCCCGAACGCTGGTGAGGTGCAAGCACCGGGACGACGGCGACGTCGCACTTGCTGGTCACAGCAACCTGGAAACTGACCGAACCGTATCCCTGTCCTTCCGTGCCGGGTCCGCGGTCCGTGCCCAGCACCACCATCGAGTAGGCAGGTGACAAGGAAGCAATCGTTGCGGCAGGTTCGCCAGACAACCGCTGAGTCGTCACGCCCACGTTGGGAAAGGCTGCCGCCAGCCGTTGCGCTTCGCTGTTGAGCAGATCCTCAGCGCGGCTTAGGGCCAGGTGATGGTCGTTCTCGCGGGGGTAAGCCCACTCCCCGGGAACCACGTGGACCAGGGCCAGGCCAAGATCAAGGGAATCCGCGCGGGCCCCAGCCCAGTCAGCCACAGGCGAGCCAGCCCGTGAGCCGTCAAGGGCAACCAGAATCTGCATCTTCACGAACCGACGTTCCCTTCGGATTACCAACGGTGGTGGTCTCCACTATCGGCGGGACGGCCTTTCGTCGCAAGGGCCGGAAGGCCCTCCCACTGAACGGCTCAGTGCATTAGGGTCCAGAGGAGAGGCCTCGACCGTAGCCTGCCCCGCGGAAGTGAGAGGAGAACATGCGTGTTCTTGTGCTGAATCCCGGGTCCTCATCGCTGAAGTACCACCTGCGTGACACGGCAGCTACCAACCCGGCTGCTGCCCTTCTTGCTTCCGGACAGGTTCACTGGCCACCGGACGAGCGTTCCAGCGCGACCCGCCTGCACACTGCCTTTGAAGAGCTGAATGACACCATGAAGCGCCTCGGAGCCGTGCATCCGGAGGCTATTGGACACCGCGTCGTCCACGGCGGCGTCTGGTTCGGAACACCGGTGCTTATCACGGCTGACGTGACAGCGGCGATTGAAGGGCTAAGTCCTTTGGCGCCTCTCCACAACCCCGCCAGTGTCGCTTGTATTGACGCCGCCGGCCAACGTTGGCCCGATCTTCCGCAGGTAGCCGTCTTTGACACGGCGTTCCATCGCACCATTCCGGACTTCGCCGCCCGCTATGCCATTCCGGAAGACGCCTACCGTGTCCATCCAGTGAGGCGCTATGGATTTCACGGCATCTCGGTGGAGATGGCCTGCCGTGACACAGCAGAGTTTCTCGACGTGGCGCCTTTGACTGCGATAGTGGCCCACGTTGGCAACGGCGCATCCGTCACCGCCGTCAGGAACGGGCTCAGCGTGGACACCTCCATGGGAATGACCCCCTTGGAGGGCCTGGTCATGGGGACGCGGTCGGGAGACCTGGATCCTTCCATCGTCTTGTTGATGCAGCATGGCGGTGCCACTGCCGAAGAAGTTGATGGCATCCTCAACCACCGCTCGGGCTTGTTGGCGCTGGCTGGAACTGCTGACATGCGGGACGTTGGCGCTGCTGCCCGCCAAGGAGAACCTGGGGCGATCCTCGCCCTGGACATGGCCGCCTATCGTCTCGCCAAGTACATAGCTGCCTACTCCATGGTGGTTGGCCGGCCTGACGCCCTGGTGTTCACCGGCGGCGTGGGTGAGAACTCTGCGCTGTTCAGGGCCAGGGTGGTCGCCTGGTTGGGACCACTGGGGCTTGGGCTTGATGAGGACCTGAATACGTCCGTCCAGGAGGGCACTCGCAAAATCAGCAGCACAAATTCGGCATTCCCGGTGCTCGTAGTACCAAGTGACGAAGAACGCGCCATTGCAGAATCGACGGCGGCCTTGCTCGCCATGCCCCCTATGGAAGGTTGATCGCGACATGAGCCTGGATGAGAAAAGGACCGCCACAGACACCGTGCCGGACGCCGGGAACTTTGACCTCCTGCACCGGTATTGGTCCGCGGCCAACTACCTGACCGTGGCACAGATCTATCTGCAGGAGAACGCCCTGCTCCGGGAGCCGCTGCAAGTAGAGCACATCAAGCCCAGGCTCTTGGGCCACTGGGGTACCAGCCCGGGCTTATCGCTGATCTACGCACACCTTAACCGCCTCATTCGTCGCACCAGTGCGGAAGTCCTCATGGTGACGGGCCCAGGCCACGGAGGTCCCGCCGTCGTCGCCAATACCTATCTGGAAGGCAGCTACTCGGAGGTATACCCGACCGTTGGCCAAGACCTGAAAGGGCTCCGGAAACTGGTCCGGCAGTTTTCGACGCCGCGAGGCATCGCCAGCCACGTCGGCCCGGCCACGCCCGGCTCCATCCATGAGGGCGGCGAACTGGGCTATTCCCTCATGCACGCCACCGGCGCGGCCATGGACAATCCGGGCCTGATCGTTGCCTGCGTCGTCGGTGACGGAGAGGCAGAAACCGGTCCACTCGAGGGCTCCTGGAAGGCGCCCTCGTTCATCAACCCCCTCAGGGACGGGGCGGTACTTCCCATCCTGCACCTCAACGGGCATAAGATCTCCGGCCCCACCGTGCTGGGCAGGCGGTCGAACATGGACGTGGCGTCATTGCTCGAAGCGCACGGCTGGGATCCAGTCATCGTCTCCGGCGATGACCCCGCGCTCGTCCACCCTGCCCTGGCCTCAGCAGTGGACTCGGCCTACGCATCCATCCGCGCCATCCAGTCCCACGCCCGCACGGAGGGAGTCACCGGACCCGCACGATGGCCCGCCATCATCCTGCGCACCCCCAAGGGATGGACAGGACCGGCGACAGTAGACGGAAAGCCTGTCGAGGGAACCCACCGCTCCCACCAAGTCCCACTGGCCGGAGTCAGGGAAAACCCGGACCATCTGAAGCAACTTGAAACGTGGATGCGTTCCTACCGGCCGGAAGAACTCTTCGACGACGACGGGCGCCTTATCCCCGAGCTCGCACAACTCGCCCCAACAGGCGATCTCCGCATGGGCGCACTGCCCGCCAGCCGCGGAATGGAAAGTACCGACCTGGTGATCCCCAGGCTCGATCGTTACGCCATAGAGGCTGTTCCCCGCGGGGGCGTGATGCACCAGAGCACCAAACCGTTGGGGGAGATGCTGCGGGATATCTACATCGATACCGCCGATGACCCCAGATTCCGCCTCTTCTGCCCGGACGAAACCAACAGCAACAGGCTCGGCGCAGTCTTCGAAGCCACTGACCGGTGCCTCCTCGAACCAGCCGCCTCCACGGAGGCCGCGCTCGCGGACGATCATGTTTCCGCCAGCGGACGCGTGATGGAAGTCCTGTCCGAACACCTCTGCCAAGGGTGGCTGGAAGGGTACGTGCTGACGGGCCGGCACGGACTCTTCGCGAGCTACGAGGCATTTGCCATGGTGAGTGCTTCCATGACCATTCAGCACGCCAAATGGCTGCAGCATTCACGGGAGCTGGAGTGGCGGCAGCCCGTGCCGAGCCTGAACATCCTGCTGACCTCTACGTGTTGGCGGAATGATCACAATGGGTTCAGCCATCAAGGTCCTGGCCTCATCGACACGGTTCTGTCCCTGTCCAGCACCGTCATCCGTGTCTACTTCCCTCCTGATGCCAACACCTTGCTGGTCACCGCGGAACATATGCTGCACAGCAAGGACTACGTGAACCTGGTGGTGATCGACAAGCAGGAACATCCGCAATACCTGACGCTCGAAGAGGCACGGGAGCATGCAGCCGTGGGCGCATCCACCTGGGATTGGGCTGGAAATGAAATACCAGGGACCTCAGCGGGCATCGCCCCGGACATTGTCCTGGCATGTGCCGGAGATGTGCCCACGCAGGAGACCTTGGCGGCAGCCTGGCTCCTCAAGAAGCACGTCCCGGACATGTGCGTCCGGGTGGTCAACGTGATGGATGCCATGGTCTTGCCACCTCCAGAGGTCCATCCACATGGGCTGGCGGGCGACAAGTTCGAAGAACTCTTCACTCCTGACGTGGACGTGGTGATGGCGTGGCATGGATACGCGAGGGCCCTGCATCAACTCCTGCACGGCCGACCTCATCCTGAGCGGTTCCATGTTCGCGGTTACAACGAGCAAGGCACCACCACCACACCCTTCGACATGGTGGTCCTGAACAAGGTCAGCCGTTACCACCTGGTGATGGAAGCGTTACGGCGCGCCAGTGGGCAATTTGCGGGGGCAGACCACCTGCTGGAGCTTTGCAGGACGCAATTGGACGCCCACTACCGCTACATCCGCGAGCACTTCGAGGATCTTCCCGACATCAGGGACTGGGTGTGGACGCAGCAGTAGCAGGCTCCCACCCAGGTCCCGTGTCCTTAGTCTGTGCTCATGAGTGAGCGGGAGAGTACTTGGCACGGTCAGCACAAGGCTGGCCTGAGCAGGGGTGAGCGTGCAGCAGACTACCTCCGCAATGGCATGGGCAGCTGGATTTTTGTTGGATCTTTCGTCCTGGTGATGCTGGTCTGGGCTGCCGTGAATTCATACCTGCTGGCCGAGGATGCCTGGGACCCTTACCCGTTCATCCTGCTGAATCTCTTCCTGTCCATGTTGGCAGGCCTCCAGGGCGCCATCCTGCTCATCGCCGCGAAAAGGCAGGACGCCATAGCGGCAGCCATGGCCCAGCACGACTACGACACTGACGTGCAGGCCAAGACGGAGATCGACCGGCTCATGGCCATCAACAGCCAACAGCTGGAACTGCTGGAGGAGCTACGGGCTCTTCTACGCCAACAAAGGGCGATCGGGGAGGATGACGACGAAAAACCACGAAGTGGCGATTCGCCGTAAGTCAAAAGATCATCAGCGCTGCTTGGAAGCTTGTCGGTGCCAAACATCAGCGGAGCCAGGAAGGCCGCGGGGTGTCCGTGGCGCCGCGGGTTGCGACGTTGTTTGCTGCAAGGTCGCGAAAGCGGACGGTCCGGATACAGCCACCTCTCTTGGGGCGGCATTTGCCAGGCCTGACCGACTACTGGTCCTGGGAACGGGGATGGTGGCTTCCTCATGGCTATTTCAGAGTTGGAGACAGCGGTACGCGAACGCATCCCGCTGGTGGTCATTGTCTACAACGATTCCACATACGGGGCCGAGGTCCACCACTTTGACGCGGACGATTCAGAACTTGAGGTGGTTCGGTTTCCAACCACCGACATCGCCTCAATCGCGGCCGGATACGCCGCGGCGGCCCTCACGGTTCGACGACCAGAAGACCTGTCCAGAGTGAACGAGTGGTTGTCGGGTCCCCGCGAGACCCCGATGGTCATCGATGCCAGGATCGCGTCTGATGGCGGCGCTTGGTGGCTGGCCGAAGCTTTCAAGGGCCACTGAGGCCGCAAACCCTGTCGGCAGCGTGTGTACATTTTGGGTGGTCAGGTTCGTCTGACACTGGCCGCGGGGTATGCCTGGCGCCGCGCGTCGCCTCCTTGGTGCGTCCGGTAGGTCGTTGTTGTTCTTCCGTCGGCCATCATCTACTCATGCGAGTCAGTGGCCATGACTACATGACGCCTCAGTGTTGCTTGATCTCTGGGGGCGTCGCGTTCGCCCACCCGATTCAGCCCTGCTCGGATAGATCGACTAGCCGGCGGAGTTGGGCGACCGGGTCGGGGATCTCGGGTCCGTGCGAGAAAAGCATTCTTGTTGGTTGTAACTGGCTGAGTTTAAGCAAAGAAAGTTCAGCTTCGGCGGCATCCGCTGTGAACTGGGAAGGACCACGTGTCATGGCCCCTTTCATTGTGCCTACTGTGTCTCCGACGAACAGGATGCCTGCATCGTCGTGGAGCAAACTGATATGACCTGCTGTGTGTCCCGGCGTCTGTAGTATCCGCATTCCGTGGACATGGTCCCCGTCCGAGAGCGGGCGGGTTGGTGCATCTGAAGCGATTTGGGGGATGTCCGACGCTCCGGCCCAGATGGCGGCCTCGGGCGCTTTTAATGCCACCTCCGCCAACCCGCCGACATGGTCTGGATGCGAGTGGGTCAGTACGAGATCCGTGATGTCCTTCCATTCCGCTCCGAGCCGTCCCAGCGCTTGTTCTATCGCAGGTGCGCTGCCCTCAAGCCCGGCGTCGATCAGCACCACCCCGGACGCGTCCCCCACAAGAAAGCAACGCACGTCAAAGTCCAGCTCATCAGCCCCGGCTACTCCCGCAGGTAGATGGATCTGCTGGATGATCGGCTCCACAGAAAGCTGAGGTGCAGCAGCGAAGGGTTTTCCCGGGTCGTTGTTGGTCATGAAGGCATCGTGCCACCGCATGCCCGATTCAGGAAGGCACGAAAGCCGGGGAGGGCCTCACTCGGCGTCGGGCCTGACGCCCCGGGTGTCGCCTCCACCCGCTCCTGGGCAGTGACGCATGGAAGCGCAAGGCGGAACTGCGTTCTGGCGGTTCCGTGGCGTGGTGGTTGGCAGCGCATGGCGCTGGTGCTAGAAGCGGATGAGGATTGTGAAGATTTCTGCAGGGAGGTGGGTGTGGCGGGCTGCTGCTGTTCGGGCCGCATTGGGGATGTCGACGAAGCTGCGGGCCGTACTGGTGAGGCCTGGGTAGTCGTCGAACGCCAAGCCCAGCCGACCGTCGGATGCGTCACTGATGTAGACGGTCACGGCTATTCGCGGTGGTTGTAATGGTTTGTGTTCTTTTGTCGGAAGAGCGGTGAGGGAATAGTAGGGAGTCGACCCCCATCGTTGGCCCGCTGGGATGTCCACTTGGACACTGCCTTCCTGTTCAAGTTCAGCCAAGCGGGTTCTGATGGTGTCGCGGCAGGCGGGTACGGCATTCGTTATGTCGGTGATCGGGCTGGCGCCGTGTCGGTCGAGGTAGTTGATGATATGGGCTTTGATGCGTTCGACACTGGTCCGGGGTGCATACGTATTGGCGGTGGTAGTCATAGCCGGGCTTTCGCTGCAGTCAGAGGTTACTAATGGTGGTCAGTGCACTGGGATTTGTGCCGCCGGGCTTGGGGAGAGCCCGGAGTCTGGTACGGCAGGTGGGATCGTTTGACTGGTGGATGCGGTGTCGTGGTGGCGGCCGATGACGGCGGTGGCGATGGCGTTGCCCAGAACGTTGGTCGACACCGCGGCTTCCCGGGGACCGTCGGGTAACAGCCAGTGCCCGATAAGTCCACAGATTATGCCCAGCAGCAGTGCCGCCAGGATCCACAACGTTGGTTTCTTCTTGTTCTTCATGACGGGAATTCCTCCGGTTATCGGATGCCTGGCACTGCGCTGTGCCAGGCAAACACATATTTCGGGCGTGAAAGATTACCGTTTGTACCGGCGCGAAAAGTGCAGTACAAACGTTGTCTTGGGTGGATATGAAGCCGGTAGAGGTGCCCTGGCTTAGCGGGCGGGCGCCTGGCTACAGCTTGGGAATATCCGTGACGGTGACCGACTCAAGGGCGACTTCCACGCCCTGCAAATGAAGCTCCATTGCACGCGTTGCATCATCGGCCGATCCGCGTTCAATCGCGGCGAAAATTGCTGCATGTTCGGCCCCGGATTCCTTACGGCGATCCACGACCTGGTTCAAGGTGTTCGACTGTTTCGCCATCGCGTCATCGATGTCCTCCTGCATCGTCGCGAACACTCCGTTGCCGCTGGCGCGGGCGATACTGGCATGGAACTCCGAGTTCAGAACCACCCACTGGGACAGTTCTTCCTCATGCTCCATCGCTTCCAGAATCTCCCGCAGGCGATCGAGTTCTTCGATAGTGCGGCGCTGCGCCGCGAGTCCCGCGGCCGGGATCTCGATGTGGGGACGGGCCTCCAGCAGCTGCTGTGCCGAATACTTCCCCAACCGCAGGTCTTTGACGGCTCGGTCGGCAACTACGAACGTGCCCTTGCCTGTATGCGTCGCTGTTAAGCCCAATGATGACAACGATCTCAGCGCCTCGCGCACCATGGTCCGGGACACCCCGAACCGCTGGGCGAGGGCCGCTTCAGCCTCCAATTTTGTCCCGACAGGGATTTGCCCGGACTCTATGGCGGACCGCAAAGCGGCCAGAACACCCTCAGCGGCCCCCACTCTCACCACGGGCCCCTGACCAACTGTCCAGCTGTCCAACAGGTTGTTCATGCTCATACGATGACAGGCCCGTCACTGTGGGTCAAGAAATTCCATGAATATGTCGCAAGAGGTTGCTCTAAGACCGCGGCGCGATGGATACAGCACCCTTACACAGAGGATCGGACCAGAGGTTCTGGATACCAGTGACGTGCGGAGCCATCCCCATTCCGCCACTTCGGCGGGTGCCGGACGGGCCGACGAGTACACGACCGGCACAGGCGCGTAACGGCCACGCCCACTACGCGCATTAACAGGGTGCAGACTTAGGCATGAAGACTAATGCGGGCGTCAGTGTATGGAGATTGGTGCGGGCAGCGCGAACGCGAGAGTTGGATTCGACGGATACGATGCAGGCAGAGAGCAGCCCCTACGTCGATGCCGTCCGGGCAGTCCGGGTGGGTGAGCTCACCGCGGACGAAGCGGCGAACCAGCTGATCACCATGATGACGGATAGCGAGATCCTCGGGCTGCTCGATGGCGACTCGCCCAGATTGGTGCTCCCGTTCATCCCGATACTGCTGGACAGGGTGCCGTTCGTGGCCGGGGCGGTTTCGAGGCTCGGCATACCAGGCATTCGGTTCAGCGACGGTGGCCGCGGCGTAGTGATCGGCGCCTCTACGGCATTCCCGGTGACCATTGCGCGGGCAGCGACCTGGGATCCATCGCTGGAAGAACGGGTCGGCGTCGCGATCGGTCTGGAAACCAGGGCGCGCGGAGCGAACTACTCGGCCTCGGTCTGTGTAAACCTGCTTCGCCACCCAGCGTGGGGCAGGGCGCAGGAATGCTACGGGGAGGATCCGGTGCTCACTGCCCGTATGGGATCAGCCCTCACCCAAGGTGTGCGGGTAAATACGATGGCGTGCGTAAAGCACTTTGCGCTCAACTCGATGGAGAACGAGCGCTTTGAGGTGGACGTGGCGGTGGACGAACACTCCTTGCACGAGGTGTATCTGCCGCACTTCAAAGCGGTCGTTGACGCCGGTGCAGACTCCGTGATGAGTTCGTACAACCGTGTGCGGGGCGAGTACATGGATGTCAATCGGGCCCTGCTCACGGACGTCTTGAGGCACGAGTGGGGCTTCTCCGGGTTCGTGACAAGCGACTGGGTGTTCGGTACGCACGATGCGGTCGTCAGCCTCGAGGCGGGAATGGACGTGGAGATGCCGCTCCGGTTGCTGCGCGCCCGCGCGCTGCCGGCCGCACTGCACCACGGTGACTTGGCCCGTTCCACCATGCTCCAGTCCGCACGCCGCATTCTGCGCACGTGCGTGCAGCACGCCGCGACCCGGGAACCGGCGGTCCCCACCCGCGCCGTCATCGCCTCTCCGGCACATCGGGCGCTTGCCCACGAGGTAGCGACGGAGTCTATCGTCCTGCTGAAGAACGAAGCCGTCGGCGCGGCGCCGCTGCTGCCGTTGGCTCCCGCTACCCGGCATCTCGCCGTGATCGGACGACTCGCGGCACAAGCGAACCTCGGCGATCATGGCTCATCCCGTGTAAGGCCGCCCTCCACTGTTTCGCCCCTGCAGGGCCTGCGTGAGGCGCTGCCGGGGGTCAGGATCACCACGACGAACGGTCGGGACGAACGCCGTGCGGCCTCGTTGGCTGCCGCGGCGGAGACAGCGATCGTCGTCGTAGGCCTGGACCAACACGACGAGGGCGAATCCGTCGTCACCGGAGGGGTCGACGTGGGCGTGCTCGGTCGGGAATTCCGCTCAGGGCCCCTCCGACGGTTGCTCATCGGACTCGCGCACCTGGCCTCCCGGTTCGTCCGGGGCGGGGACCGCAGCTCGCTTAACCTGCGCCCCTCTGACGAGCGGCTTATCCACGTGGTCGTCACCGCGAACCCCAGGACCGTCGTCGTGCTGGTCAGCGGCAGCGCCATCCTCACTGAAACATGGCGTGACCGCGTGCCAGCGCTCCTCTTTGCCTGGTACGGCGGTATGGAGGGCGGCCGCGCGCTCGCGAGCGTGCTGACCGGCAGCGAGGAGCCCGGCGGACGGCTGCCTTTCGTGCTGCCAACGGACACCGCACATCTGCCATTCTTCGACTCCACGGCAAAGTCCGTTGTCTATGACAACCAATGGGGTCAGCGCAGGCTCGACGGCCAGGGCCACAGGCCCGCGTACCCGTTTGGATTCGGCCTGGGCTATACAAACATCGAGCACCGACTCATTGACCACACGTTGGACGACTCTGGCGGCAACGCGAACGTGCACGTAGCGAACAATGGCAACCGCAAAGGCTCCACCGTTGTTCAGGTCTACGCTGCAGATGTGTCCCTCCGCAGGCCTGTGGCCCAGCTCCTGGGCTTCCGGAAAGTGACCCTGGAGCCTGGCGCGGAGACCACTGTGCGGGTCGATTTGGATGCGGGCCCCACCCTGCAGCGCGATTCGACCACACGGCGCTGGTCTGCCCGCTCGGGGGAGTGGGCCCTGCAAGCCAGCCAACACAGCCCGGACAGCTGGGAGAACGCCGTCAGCTTGCGATGTACGGAGGGTCTGATTGACCAGGAAGGTATTTCAGACGGCAAGCCGGTCTGATGTAGTCGGGTGGTTCGGCCGGTTATCCGGGAAGATCGCGGAACGTCGCCAAGGGCCCCTCGACACGGACAGGCAGCGCGTCCTCGCCCCGCAGCATAGCGCGTACCAGCCGACGTTCCTCCCAATGGAGAAGCAGGGACGCCCGGCCTGGGCGCAGCACCAAGTCCCCGTCCGGGGTCGTGTAGCGCTTCTGCAGATCCGCCAACTCCTCCTCTTGCAGCAGTGCAACCGTGCTGCCCGAGGCTTGGTCGATCAAGCGGACCAAGGACGACGGCCCCGTGATATCGGTCGCGACGAAGCGCTGCTCGCTGGCGGCAAGAATCGTCCTTTGCGCCGCACGCGTTACCACCAGCGGACGGGACGGCCCGCCCAGCAGCTCGCTAAGTACGTCGGCCGCGGCATCGGGGCGACTTGTTCTCTGCGCCGCCGCCTGCATCTTCTGTAAACGGCCGGGTTCGCGCAGCACCCCATCGATTTTCCAGCCGATGGTTGCCGCTGCGTTGCATCGGACGGCCGCCCCCTGCTCCATGAGGTAATCGCCGTTGCGGACCTCCTGACCAGGGATCGGGTTCACAAGCACCATGGGGAGCCCTGCGGCCATGCACTCCGACGCCGAGAGCCCACCCGGCTTGCCCACGAACAGGTCCGCGCGCTGCAGCAGCTGCGGCATTTCCGAGGTGAATCCGAGCACGCTGTAGCGGTCGCCAGCCGACGCGACGAGCGTCTCGATGCGCTGCCGGAGCGCATCGTTGTGTCCGCACACGACTGTGGCTGTAAACGCGGAGCGCATATGCATCGTCTGCCGCACCACCGAGACAGCGTAGTCGCCACCGGTCGCGCCCGCCGAGATCAGTAGCATCGGCGGCTTGTTGGCATTGCGCACGGGCGCTGGAATGAGCTGTTTGCCGATCGGAATTCCAGAAGCACAGACGCGGTCGGAGGGTAGGCCGAGCGCCGTGAGCTCCACCTTTCCCTCTTCCCTTGCCACAAAGATCTTATGGAACGCGCCTGTGAGCGACAGGCCCTGGAAGTCATAGTCGGTGGTCACCACAGCTGTCCGCGCATCAACCACGCCGCGAAGAAGCAGTGAGGCCAACAGCTGAGCGGGGAGGAAATGCGTGCAGACAATCGCGGTGGGCCGGAACCGCTTGATGGCACTGACAACAGGGCCGGCATTCGCCCGCGTCCAGGGGTCGATCGGGCCACGACGCCGGAACGGCGGGTTGCTGATGTCATAGCCCCACTCGACCAGCCAAGGTAAATCCTCCACGAGGACGAAGTAGCCCTTGCCCAGCAGGGCGCGGTAGAGAACGCTGCTCACCTGCAGCACGTCAAGCACCTGCACCTCGGCGATGTCATCGCGGGCGGCACATGCTTGCTGCACCGCCGCCGCAGCGCTGTTATGCCCTGATCCCACGCCAGCGGACAGGATCAGTACGCGCTGTCCGCTGGCGGTGGCTTTGGCTCGTGCCGACGTTGTGCGCATGAGGAGAGGCTAGCAGGCCGCATTCCTGTGGAGGGTTGGCCCGCACCTCTTCATGGACCGGCATGCTGAGGACAACATGACGTATAAATCCGGTTGGAAACTGGTCTGGACAGGCGTCCCGCGAGACGTGCAGCCCTCGTCGATCTGTGTCGGTGCAGGAGGACGACTTGATCGCCAGGAGGTATGCGCAGTTGCCACCAAGAACTCAACGCCGGGCGCCTGCGATGACGGCTCTGAGTTGGACGAAGTCGCTTCCGTTGCCGTCATAGGTGCCCCGAGGTGGAGGCGATGTTTTCGGCGGTGCGTTTTTATCGTGCCCGGCGGCGGTGCCGAGGTCCTGATTGACCTGAAGTCGCGTTCGGGCGGGGCCACGTGCCTGCGCAGGGAAGATAAGCATTGCCATCTAGACGCGTGCTATCCGGTCGATGTCTTCCAGGAATTCCTTCACGACGGCTTCGGTCACTGTTGCACGCGTTCCCTCGATGGCCTGCAGGTAGGCCGCAGTGGTGAGGGCCGTTTCGGTGGTTGCAGGCTGCCGTGATTGAACAGCAAATTCCAGCGCTTTTTGTGAAGCCTTTCTGGCAGCGAATTCTATGTCGGCCGGGGAGAACCGGTCGCTGGCTTTGGCCAGCACTTCCAAGTCGACGTTCTGCGAAAACGCAGGGGGTATATAGCGGTTCCAGATTGCCATGCGAGCCATGAGGTCCGGCGGCCCTATGGGTATGACGTAGTCGAACCGGCCGTGGCGGAGGAAGGCGTTGTCCAGGGAGCGGATGAAGTTGGTGGCGCAGATCAGGAGGCGTCCCTCTTGTTCCCGGAATGCCGGGATGATTTTCAGAAGCTCATTGGTGACTCCTTGGAGTGGGGACGTGACTTCACCTGTGCGGGTGGACGCGATTTCCTCGACCTCGTCAATGAAAACGACTCCATGTTCGAGTTCTCCGATGTCCAGGAAGACCTGGCGCAGGGCCCCAGCTAGACCGTGGGGATGGGAGGCGAGCCGTGATGGAAATACCTCAATGAATGGCCAGTCGAGTCGGGAAGCTATGGCCTTGGCGAAAGTCGTTTTCCCGGTTCCCGGCGGACCGAAGAGGACCACCGAGCGTGGGGGTGTTACGCCTAATGATTTCGCGAGTTCGGTGTGTGCAAGGGGAAGGATGAGGCGCTGCTCAATCAGGTGCTTTTCGTTCTGCATGCCAGCGAGGGCTTCCCAGAGTCCGTGGGGCAGAAGCCGGCCTCCAAGCTGGCTGAGGGGGCGGGTTTCCTTGGGGTGTACCGGTATGGTCCTTTCGAAGTAATGCAGGTCCTCCTCGACGCGGTAGTCGCTGTTTCGGAATGCCCTGATTCTGGTTTCCGGGGCGGGGACCAGCGCGGATATCCTTCTGACTCCACGGCTGGCCAATCGTCCTTCAACGTGGGCGAGCAGCGCACTTCCCAATCCTCGTTCCCGCCATTCTGTGGCCTGGGCAAGTGTCACGACCCAGGCACGGTCGTCCTGAATGACGCAGGCAACTGCGCCAACGATCGTGCCTTCTGTCAGGGCTACGAAGGCCAGCCCGTTGGTGCAGGCATCGATGATCTCGGCCAGTGTGTACACGGGGTGGACGCCGGAGGTTCTGGAGTCTTGCCATACCTCGATCAATTGGTCGAGATCGTCAAGGTGAAAATCCCTGATAATCCAAGGTTGCATAGGAACAATCTCCTGTCGTTGTGCGTCGAGGGGCCTTGCCGGTTATATGGCGAGTTCTCTCGCACGACGGACGGCGGCGGCTGCAGCTCGTTCAAATAGTTCCCGGAGACCTCCGTCTTCAAGGACGGAGATAGCTGCCGCTGTTGTGCCCTTGGGGCTGGTGACGAGTTGGCGGAGTTCCCGGGGTGATTTGTCGGAGTCCACGAGCAGCTCACATGCTCCCCTGAACGTTCCGTTGACCAGAAGAGCGGCCTGCTCGGAAGTGAAGCCCAGGTGTTCCGCGACCGTTGTGAGTTGTTCGATGAGGTAGTACACATATGCCGGGCCCGATCCCGAGATGCTGGTGACCTCGTCGATCCGGCTCTCTGGAACTCTGAGAACGGTTCCGATTCTACCGAAGAGCGCCTCGGCGAGGGATATGTCCTTCATCGTTCCCCGGGTCCCGGTGCTGATGCCTGAGACGCCCATGCCGACGAGGGCTGGGGTGTTCGGCATAACCCGGATGACGGAAACCGTTTCTGGCAGCAGCGACTCTATGGTTTGAATGGTGACGCCGGCGGCAACGCTGATAACGATTGCGCCGTCGCGTAGGAAAGATGAAATCTCCCGGAGAACGCTCACCATGACGTCCGGTTTGAGCGCCAGGACAACGATGCCCGCATGTCTTACTGCACGGATGTTTGCCTCGGGATCGGTCTCCGCATCGAATCCTTCGACTCCGGGCAGATCCGTGAGTTCTTGCATCTGCTGGGTCCAGTGACCACTGACGCTCATCCCTTCGCTGACCGTCGCGCCGCTTTTGAGGAGCCCCCGGGCAATGGCACCACCCATGGCGCCAGTTCCAAGGACAGCGATTCGGGGAAAGTGTTCCGGCGTCTTCGGCGGCATCTTACGGTGTCCGTTCTTATGGGGAGGGGAGTTTGTGTCGGTGTCGGTGGATCTGGCTTTTTCGGTTCCGGGCATGACGTTCAGGTGCTTGACTGCTGGATCCACACTTCAATGTCATCGGCGGTGCGGGGGATTGCAGCCGAGAGATTTTCTGCGCCTTCTGCTGTTACCAGGATGTTGTCCTCGATGCGCACCCCGATGCCGCGTAGTTCATCCGGCACGGTGAGGTCATCAGGCTGGAAGTAGAGTCCCGGTTCGATGGTGAAGACCATGCCTGGCTCAAGGATGCCGTCGAGGTACATCTCTCGGCGGGCCTGTGCACAGTCGTGGACGTCGAGGCCGAGGTGATGACTGGTGCCATGGACCATGTAGCGGCGATGCTGCTGGTTTCCCTCCTCCAATGCTTGCTCGACGCTGACCGTCACCACGCCCCATTCGACGGTCGCGCGGGCAATAACAGCCATGGCGGCGTCGTGAATGTCACGGAACCGGACGCCGGGACGTGCGACGGCGAAGGCGGCGTCTGCTGCTCCCAGGACAGCCTCATAGACTTTTCGTTGCGCCGCAGAGTAGGTTCCGCTCACGGGAAACGTTCGGGTGATGTCGGCTGTGTAGTAGCTGTCCAGCTCCACTCCGGCATCCAGGAGAACCAAGTCACCGTTCAGAGCGGGTCCGTTGTTTTGGGTCCAGTGCAGGATGCACGAGTGCGGGCCGGCTGCTGCAATCGTGTTGTAACCCACGGTGTTTCCTTCGGCCCTGGCCCGGTTGTTGAACACTCCGTCGATGAGGCGCTCGGCGCGGGCATTGCCACGGATTCGGGGGAGCTCGGCCATGACGTCCGAGAATCCGACGGCGGTGGCGGCGACCGCCTTCCGCAGTTGCTCTACCTCGTAGGGATCTTTGACGAGTCGCAGTTCGGAAAGGTCCCTGACGAAATTGGCGTTGCGCGTGGCGGCATCGGATTGCCGGCTGCCGACAATATCTGCCAGTTCCGGGTCTGCTTCAGGTATCGTCACGGTCGGGTGCAGGACCGTGGATTCTTCTGCTGGTCCGAGGTGCATGAGCAGGTCCAGATCGGCGATGTCGCGGGTCTGGAGTCCGAGGTCGGTGGCTACTTGCCGGAGGGAGGGCCTCGGACCAATCCAGAACTCGCCGATTTCCGGGTTCGCGTAGAACTCGTCCGTGCCGCGTCCGGCTCGTTCGCGGAAGTACAGAGTTACCTCGTGGGCGTCGCCTGCAGGTTCAAACACGAGCACGGCTCCGGGCTCGGAATCGCTGCCCCATCCCGTAAGCCAAGCAAACGCCGAGTGGGCCCGGAACGGATACATCATATCGTTCGTACGTTGTTTGAGGCGGCCGGCCGGCACCAGCAGCCGAACGCCGGGGTACAGCCCGGAGACTCGGCTGCGTCTCGCTGCGGCAAATGCAGCCTGTTCCCGCGGCGGGGGCAGGACTTCCACGGGGGTGGCCCAGCTTTGGCCAATGTACTTCCTGAAGTATTCGGAATCGGGTGTGGTTGAGCGGTTCGTGGAGGAACCTGCGTGAAGAGGAACAGTGGTTTCTGAGGGGGGCATTCGTCCACCTTTGGGGAGCGGGGGCGTTGTTTTGAATCGCGTGGGGAAGGCGTTGGAAGAACGCCCCGCTTGCCGTGTCCTGGAAGAGTGCCTTGGCTGGGGCATTTTCGTATGGACCTGGCAGGCGAGGCGTCGTCCGTTCTGTTGGTGAGAGCGCTTATTCCAGGCCGAATCGGCCGATGCGGTCGTAGAGGTGGGGAGTGCGGGATCGGATCCACAGGGCGCGGGCAACGCCTATCCCGAGGACTACAAGGTTGATGCCGGGGAGGATCCAGTTGATAGGGCCGGTCTGGGCGGTGTAGAACTCCATGTTGGCCAGCACCAAGTAGACAACTATGGCCAGTGCGATGGCTGACACTGCCGGTGCCACGTACACGGCCCACGGGGATTGGCCGCGACGGTCCCGCAGGAAGAAGGCGACCACTGCGATTGCCGTGAGTAGTTCCATGGCAGGGATACTGACGGCTACCGGCACGCTGCCCAGAATAAACAGGTCCAGGTAGGGGTCCAGTCCCGCCAGGATGCAGAGCACGATCAGGACCAGGGCGAAGAGGCTGTGGGTGAGGCTGGCCACCCAGGGGGCGTTGGTGCGGCGCGAGCGGCGGGTGAAAATGGCCGGGATCACGCCGTCGCGTGACAGCGCCACAAGGTATCGCGTGGTGGCGTTGTGGAATGCGCTGACGGAGGCGAACCAGCTCAGGACCACCAGGACGGTGACGACGTTCGCGAACCAGTCACCCACGTATTGCCGGGAAGCAATGGCGAACATTTCCGTGGGAGTTGCGTTCGCCACGTCCACCACGGTGGCGCCAAAGGCCTGGACGATGTACCAGGCAACGAAGGACTGCAGCAGCGCGATGACGGCAATGGAGCCGAACGTTGCACGCCGAAGAGTGCGGACGGGATGCTTCGCCTCCTCGCGGAACAGCGCAGTGGCCTCAAAGCCCGCGAAAGCTGCGAAGACGAAGAGAAGGACCACCCCGATCTGGCCCTCTGCGATGGCGGCCGGACTCAAGGCCTCCATCGAGATTCCGGAGGCACCGCCCTGGCTTACGACGGCGACCCCCAGGATGGCGAGCACCGTCACCTCCGCGATCATGAAGAACCCCAGCACCCGCATGTTGAGCTCGACGTTCAACTGGCCCAGGAGGCCCATCACCAGGATTCCGGCCAAGGCCCATACCGGCCAGGGAACTGCCACACCGAAGAGGGACTGGGCTGTTTGCTCGGCAAATACCGCGAAGGGGCCAACGGCGCCGGCTGAAACCAAGGCGTAGGAGATCGCTGCCACGAATGCGACGCCGATGCCCAGAGGCCGGCCGAGACCTGCCGTGATGTAGGAGAACAGTGCTCCCGCATTGGGGACAAAGCGTGTCATGGCCACGTATCCCACTGCGAACAGCGCGAGGAATCCGCCGGCGATAATGAACATGGCCGCGGTGCCTATGCCGCCGCGGCCTATGGCCAAGGGGATAGATCCCACCGCGAACCCGAGGGGTGCTGCGGCGGCGATCACGAAGAAGATGATGTGGCGGGCGCTCAGCGTTCCGGACGGAGCCCCTTTCGGGCCCCGTCCGTCGGGGACCGTCGCAGTATTCGATGACCTGTCGGTCATGGCTTTGCCTTTCGATGCGAAATACCAAGGGTGGATTCTGGTGCGGAGAATGTGTGTGTGGTGGCGCGAGGAAGCCTCATTGTGCTCATTCGGGACTCCCGAAGCCGCCGCCGCCACCCGTCAGGATCTTCAGCTCATCGCCGGCAGAGAGCTGCAGCCCGTTGACCTTGAGCAAGTCCGATCGGCGGACGCTGCCGGAGATTTCCACGCGCGGCGGTTCGCCGGGGGAGCCGCCGTTCAGTCCCCAGGCGGGGGTGAGGGACCGGTCGAGCCAAAGGAATAGCTGCGTTGGTTCATCGAAGCGGTAGCTTCTGATGATGCCGTTGCCTCCGCGGTGCATGCCAGCACCGCCGGAGTCGTGCCTGATGGCGTATTGGGTGACCGTGATCGGGTATCGGGATTCCAACGCTTCTATGGGAGTGTTCCGGAAACTGCCGTTGAGGACGTTGATGAGACCATCGGCTCCGTCTGACCGGCTGGAGGCACCCCAACCGCCGGCGTGGGCCTCGACGCAGAGGTAGTCCGCACCGCGCAAGTCCTTGCCGGCAAAGTAGGTAATCATCGAATCACCAAACTGGGCCGCAGTGACACGTCCGGGCAGGACTTCGGCGAAGGCGCTGATAAAAAGATCCACCAGAAGTCCCAAGGTGGTGTAATACCAACCGCAAGCCGCCGGTTCCTCTGCATGGTGAACCGATCCCGGGCGTGTCAGCACTTCAACGTTACGGAAGCAGCCGCCGTCGAACGAGCGCTCCGGGGCGAACAGCAGCTTGTAGGCAACACGGATGGCGGCAACAGCTTGGGCGCGGCCGCAATTGATGGGCCCCGTAGTTGAATCAGGGCTCTCCGTTAAGTCGACGGTGAGTGTGTCGCCGGAGACAGTGATCTTGATCGGGATCCGGACGGGCTTGTCGAGGATGATGCCGTCGTTGTCCATGCAGCCGCTTCCGGTGTAGACGCCGTCGGGTATGTTGCTGACAGTGTCCCTGTCTGACTCTTCGCTCTGGCGGAAGATTTCGTCACGGGATGCCTCGATGACGCCGATGCTGAAGCGCCTGACGATCTCCAGCATTCGTCGCTGGCCGATCCGGCACGAGGAGATCATGGCGTTGATATCGCCAACGATCAACTCTCCACTGCGGCTGTTGCGGCGGATGATGTCGATGATGTCCTGGTTTGGTCCTTGTGCCGTGCAAATTTTTACTGGCCCAAGCAGGAGACCTTCCTGATACACCTCGGTGGTCTCGGTTCCTCCGCCGGGATCTTTACCGCCGACGTCGGTCACATCGCCGCGGACGGCGACGTAACCGATGATCTCGCCCCCGGAATGTACGGGCGCGAAAAGGGTCACGTCGTTGACATGCGTGCCTTGGATGTAGGGGTCGTTCAGGATGACAACATCGCCTTCGTCGAGCCAACCGGTCCCGCCCCGGCGACGCAGTGTCTCTTTGATCGCTTCATCCAGGTTTCCCAGGAACAGGGGCAGGCCGCTGGACTGGCCCAGGACGTCTGCGTTGCGGTCAAGGATGGCGACGGCGGCGTCCTCGTTTTCGTAGAGAAGCGGCTGGAAGGCCGAGCGCACCAGAGTTGCATGCATGTCTTCTGCTGCTGAAAGGAAAAGGTTTCGGACGATCTCTGTGGTCACTACGTCGGTGTTCATCGGCCGACCTTTCTAAGAATCATGGTGTCAAACTCGCCGCGCGTGGCCTGCCACGACGGGGGGACCAGAGTGGTGGAACCGTCTTCCTGGATGATCGCGGGCCCGTCGACCGTTGCGACACCGAGCGCGCTCCTGTGCACAACCCGTGCGTCATGGGTGACACCGTCAATCCGCACTTTCCGGGCTGATTCTTCCGGGACATCGGAGCCGAGGCCTGATGATTCTGCTGGAGCCGAGCTGACGCGGCCAACAGCAGCGAGCCTCACATTGACAAATTCGACGGGTGATTCGGGCATGCTGTGCCCGTAACGGCGCCGGTAGGCGTCGTGGAAGAGGCCAAGCGCATCCTCCTCGTCGGCAACGGCGACGGAGATTGCGTGCTCCTGACCGACATATCGCATGTCCGCCGAGAACTCGAAGGTCTTGTCCTCGTCGGGGACGCGTTCGGTGTCAAGCAGTATCGATCCGTGGGCTTCAAGTTGCTGGCGTATCTCTCGGAAAGTCCTCAGCGCCTCCGGGGCGTCGGCCAGGCCGGAGAGTGGTGCGGAGACGTCGTGCCGGATGTCTGCGTGCAGCATCCCCCAAGCCGAAAGCACACCGGTAGCGAAGGGGACAATCACCTCCCGGATTCCGAGTTCGTCCGCGAGGGCGGCTCCATGGAGGGGGCCCGCACCGCCAAAGGCCACGAGCGCGAAATCCCGGGCGTCGATGCCCCGCCGCATGGTGAGCGTGCGGATCGCGTTGGCCATCATGCCGTTCGCCACGGCCACGATGCCTTCAGCGGCGGTCTCCGGCTCAATGTCCAACGCTTTGCCCAACCGGCCGACAGCCATCTGCGCCGCGTCAAGGCTCAGCTTCATCCTGCCGCCCAGGAACCAGCCAGGATCAATCCGCCCCAGTACCACCTGGGCGTCGGTGACTGTGGGCTCAGTACCCCCCTGTCCGTAGCATGCCGGGCCGGGGTCGGAGCCGGCACTCTTGGGACCCACTCGAAGACCTCCGGCTTCCGCGCGGGCAATGGAACCGCCCCCGGCACCGATGGTGTGCAGTTCAACTACCGGCATCCGCATGACTTGGTCGGCGATTTCACCTTCCGTAGCCAGCGTCATCCTGCTGTCGATCACCAAACTCACATCCGATGACGTTCCACCCATATCGATGGCGATCAGGTTCGGCCGGCCGAGGGAGCGGGAGAGAGTCTCAGCGGCAACGACTCCTCCAGCAGGTCCGCTGAGGATCGTCTGGATCGGTTGGCGCGCGACCAGTGTCGCCGAGCATATCCCTCCGCTGGACCTCATGACCTGCAGCGGAGCACTGCACCGCCGTTTGTCCAGTTCCACCGAAAGTGCTGCGAGGTAGCGGTCAACGGTGCGCGCCACGTAGCCGGTGGCGAGCGTGGTGGAGGTCCGCTCGAACTCTCCTTGTTCCGGTGCGACTTCGTGGGAGAGAACAACGGAGGCCCCAGGCACGAGGGCGGTGAGGCGTTCGCGCAGGGTGATCTCATTGACAGGATTCCGGTGGGAGTGGAGGAAGGAGGCCGCAACGCTCGTAATGCCCTCCGCCAGCAGCCAGTCGGCAACCCGTCGGACGTCGTCGTCCTGGAGTGGCCGTTCAACGGATCCGTCAAAGCGGACTCTTTCATCGACAGACATGATGTCATGCTCGGCGACGAGTGGCTTGGGCCGTTCAGGCGTCAGGCTCCAGATCTCTTTGTTCCCGCCGCGGCCCAGGATCGGAACATCTTCAAACCCGGCGGTGGTGATCAGCGCGACCCGCTGACCAGTGCGGGAAAGGAGGGCGTTCAGGCCGGCAGTTGTCCCGTGAACAAGGAAGTCTATGTCCTCTGCAATGCCGAGCTCGTCCAGGCCCCGGAGCATTCCGATGCTGGGATTGTCCGGCGTGCTGAGGACTTTATGGAGGAGCGTGCTGCCGTCGCGCTTGTTTTGCACGACGATGTCGGTGAAGGTTCCACCGATGTCCACTCCTACCCGTAGGTCTTTCTTCATTACTTATCCCTTTATGGTGTGAATTTGATGTGGATTTACTGAGTCAGCCGACGGCTCAATTGGTAGTTGAACCGGGATGCGCGGCCTTGAAGTCGTGGATGACAGAGACTTCGGCGTCGCCCAAGGCGCCCTCCGTGTTGTCGAGCAGAGCAATGAGCTCCTTGGCAGCGGAGTCCCGCTCCGGGTTTTCCACCCAGGACTGGTAGGCCGTCCCGGATTCCCACAGTGCACTGACGACGACGCAATCCTGGAAGTGAAGCGGTACACGTATCTCCGCTGCCAAGCACCCCGGCTGCGCGAGGGACCTTGCGAGGATGCCACGGTCCGCATAAAAGTCCAGAACATCTTGAACGAGGCCAGGACGGGTTTTCAGGTGCAATTGAGTCCTGATCATTGGATTTCCTTCCGGTCGAACGGGTTTCTGCGGGGCATTCCTGAATCTGGAATCCCACACCATGAAAAGCGCCGACCAATGCAGCAGTGCGACTTCTTTGTCAGTTGGGTAGTCCAGCGAAGGACCCGCACCCTTCCTCCTCAACAACCAGCCATTTCTTCCCGATTGGAAGGGGGATTGGTTGGTCGAATGTTGTGGCGGGGGTAACACTTCGCTTGTCTGAGCGTCCCACTTTCACCAATACCTGTCAAGCGATAGGTAGTGTATTTTTGAAGAAGCAGGCACCTTCACGAAGGGAGGCTGCGGTGATGTCCAGGGTTCCTGCGGTGTGCCGTGCGGCCGGCGAAGGAGAGAGGAGCGTGGTCGGGATTGCCGATTCGGGAAATGACGGAAAGTGGCTACGAACACCCGGAGGGGTGCAGAACCCATGTCGCCAAACTTCTGAAGTTTTTGTGCCCGGGACAGCGGCGGGCTCACTATTCCGGGTGCTCCGAGGTCCCGCGTGAAAGGATGGATTCATGTCAACCGAAACAAGGCCAGTACGCACCGGTCGTCCACGCAGCATCCCGGACTCCGACACTGAGCACTCGCCCCGGGAACAGATCCTCGACGCCGCTGCGGCGCTCTTCGTCGAGAACGGATTCACGGCCACACCGACTCGCACGATCGCCGAGCGGGTTGGCATTCGCCAGGCATCCCTCTACTACCACTTCGCGAACAAAGAAGAAATGCTCGACGAGCTGCTCACCGCGTCCGTTCGGCCCGGCTTGGAAGCTGTGCGCACCCTTGAAGCACTCGTGCCCGCTTCCGCCAGCGCCGCCGGCGCCCTCCACGCTGCCCTCATCCTGGATACAACTACCCTGATCAAAGCCGCGCACAATTTCGCCATTCTCTGGTTGTTGCCGGAGGTGCAGGGTGAGCGCTACAACAGCTTTCGCCTTGAGCGGCAAGAGTTGCTCAATGTCTACGGACGGCTAGGGGCCGCCGCTGCTACCGAGGCCGTAGCAGCTTCGGTCTCGGAGGAACAATTGGGCGCCATCATCATCCATCTGACGGAACTGATCAGCCATTTGCGCAGGAGCGGGGAACCGGACCCCGCCTACTTGGAAGTGATTGCCGCAACCGCTCTACGCGCGTGTGGACTGGACGCCGACGCTATCGAAGCCGCGACCGCCGAATCCCAGGGACTCCGCAACAAAGATTAGGAATCGGCCGGAAAAGTATCCGGACGGCAATTTTCCACTTGCCAAATCTACCCGTCGGTAAGGCATGTTCTGTCGGGCCGTTCGTAAGTTCAGCTGATTTCGTGGTCCAGTCCCCGTCTCAGGTTTGGGGTTCGACTACGATGTCGAGATCTTTGTTCAGGATCCGGGCGAGATGCTTGATCTCGTCTTCCAGTAGCTGGAGTGGCAGCTGGGAGCTTGGTACGAAGGGTTTGACGACGACAGTCTGGGCGCGCACCCGCCACGTAGCTACGGCACTGCCCCTTGAGATGACCAGTGGGTAGCCATTTGACGCCAGGGCCCTTTGGGCGGTGGGGATGAGGCGATGGTCGGCAGTGCCGGGTCCGAAGAACCAAGGGTCGAATGCTGGCAGGAGGCGAAGGATTTCGGGCGAGCGAGCGGATGCGATGGAGGCCACGTCTTCTGTTAGGGCCAGTGAGGGCACCCCATCAACATCGATCGTTGTGATCTCGGAACCGAGATCCCCGATCCACGCCAGGAGCCTGCGTCGGGGGACACCGAGCCCTTGGGCCAGCCAGTAAGCGAGATTATCGACGGTGGCTGGCGCGTAGGAGTGCAGGTAGGTGCGAATGGACCTTCTGCCGGCTTCATCGACGGCGGCGTCGGCGGGCTCATCCTGCAAGGGGTCGGCCAACTGGAATGTCGCTTCGGTGCCGCGGGTCGGGCCGAAGCAAATGTCACCCCACCAATGCAGCGGTTTGTACAGGCTGTCAGCGCCCGCACCCAACGCCGCCTGCGCTAGATCCCGTAAGCCGGGAATCCTGTCGAGTCTTTCGCTGATCTGCGAGCGGGTCAATGGCCCATCTCCGAGGATTCCGCGCATTGCCTCGCGTAACGGCTGCCAATCGCTGATCGCAAAGCCGCCTTGTTCCTGCCACCGTTTCGTTTCCCATATCCGGGTCGCGGTACGCGTCATCAGCAGATCAGCTGCGATGGAAGGGGTAAAGATGAAAGAGCCGCCGCGAAACGCGTAGCTTCTCACCACGCTCCCGGACTCCAGCGCCTGGCTCAAGGCATCGCGCTTCGGGTCAAGAACCCGTAAAGCGACTGCCAGGTCCGCCGCATCCGAAGGCCAAGCCCGCGTAGCGACCATACGGTCGACCGCATCAGCTACCGAGGTGACAGCTGCGCCAGCCAGTGCGTGCCTTTCGAGCCTCCACTGGAGTGCGTCCACGAAACGAATTGTGCTGCTGGTGTGAGCGATAGTCGGTTGCATGCAGGTCAGCTCTCCTCTAGTGGGCAATACCGTACATCCAAGTGCAGTGGGGGCTGCAATGCCTGCCTGGCGCAGCCAAGATTCGGGTGGAAGATGGCGTTTCTGTCATGGAGCATGGTGGCCTTTCCGGGCCGCGGCGGCCGTGCTCGCAGCGGTGCGATGTGTCGACGGTTCCATGTGGGCGTTGTCGGCGCCAGGTTCTGCCCTTGGGTCTCGAACCGGCCGCGACACCGCCGGCTTACGGTAAGTAGCGGGTGGCGAGGTCCGACCCGATGTTCCCGCCGAGGATGCGGCGTTCCGTCTCTGCGAGCTGGTCTAGAAGGTCAACTTGCTCGAGGCCGGGCAGGCAAAGGGTTTCGCCCTTCGTGAAGCTCGACCATGCGGCAAGGGCGACGTTTTCCGGTGTCATGGCTTGGGGGCCCTGTGAGGCGCCGCCGTTCCACTCCGAGGACACCAGCCCGGGGCAGACAACGGTGGCCTGCACGCCGGTTCCGTCGAGTTCCGAGGCGAGAACCCGGGTGAATGCCACCATCCCGGCTTTTGCGCCAACGTAGAGTGCGCGATGCGGCAGAGCCCTTCCTTGGTCCGCCGGAACTGTGGGGATCCCCGCGCTGAAGGCGAGGTTCGAGGCAATCGCAATGATTCCGCCCTTGCCGCGTTCGAGCATGCCAGGCAGGGCAGCCCGGGCGAGCATGGGTGTCGCGTCGGAATTGAGCCTCCAGGCGCGGTCGAGGTCGGCTGGATCGATCTCCGCGAACGGGCCGTACGCACTGACCCCGGCGTTGGAGACGATGACGTCGATGTCTCCGACGCCGGCACGCCGCGTTGCGTCAGTAAGACCGGTCCGCTCCGAAAGATCAAGCGAAAGGGTCTCGCTGTTCGCTCCGATCCCCTCAAACTCTTGTTTCAGGGCAGCAAGGCGGTTTTCGCGCCGAGCAACGAGTACCAAGTCATAGCCGGCATGCGCCAGCAATGCCGATACCGCTGCCCCGATGCCGCTGCTGGCCCCGGTAACAAGTGCGATGGGTCGACTCATGGGGTTCTCCTATTACATTGAACAGCGGGTAGTCGATAGTCTGGGCGCGGCTGGCAGCGACCAGCTGCGCTCAGCGCTTGATCGGCTGACCGCCTCGATTCGCCCGGAATGAAAGCGAAGTGCTCTCCGAAGTGCTCACGCAGGACGAAATCGCCTACCTTGCCCTGCACGTCGCCCGCCTCGTTGGTGATCTGACCGGCTGAGGCTCCGGCTGCCTCCCCGGTGGGCTCCGGACAACAGCTACCCGTCGGCGGACCTATTGCTCCACCATTGGGGTTCCGTTGATTCGCCCGATTTCGCCACGTTCAACGCTGATCCTTCGGATCTCTACGGCGCGGTGGTCAACCCGGAACGCATTCGCGTGCTGGCCCCTGGGTAACCATTCCGACTCCAAAGGCGCTGAGCAGACCGGAAGCCTCGGAAAGCATTCTTAGCCGTTGACGTAACCCATGTGCGTGGCGTTGTAGCGATCGCCATGGACTCCCAGGCTCCGGGCAAGGGCATCAAGGCCGACTACTTCGTCAGCGCTGAGCCCCACGTGGGTAGCTTCGGCGTTCTCTTTGATGCGGGTGGTGCGCCGGGTGCCGGGAATCGGGACGATCCATGGCTGCTGGGCGAGCAACCATGCCAGTGCGATTTGGGCCGGCTCCACATCTTTCACCCTTGCCAGTTCGACGACCTGCGCGAGGAGGGCTTGGTTGGCCGCCAGGTTTTCGTCATTGAAGCGTGGGACCTGGTTGCGGATATCGCCGTCGGCGAAGCTGGTTGCCGGGGTCACCGTACCGGTGAGGAAGCCCTTACCCAAGGGGCTGAACGGTACGAGGCCGATACCGAGTTCGGCGAGCGTAGGAAGTACTTCGGCCTCGGGGTCCCGTGTCCACAGCGAGTACTCACTTTGCAGGGCGGTGACAGGCTGCACCGTGTGGGCGCGCCGGATCGTGGCGGCAGACGCCTCAGACAGTCCGAAGTGGCGGACTTTGCCCTCTGCGATCAGATCCCGGACGGTGCCGGCGACCTCCTCGATGGGGACCTGGGGGTCGACGCGGTGCTGATAGAACAGGTCGATAACGTCTGTTCGCAGGCGCTTGAGGGATTCTTCGGCGACGCGGCGGATCTGTTCGGGGCGGCTGTTTAGTCCGACGCTTTTGCCGCCTTGGATGTTCCAGCCGAACTTGGTGGCGATCACCACTTGGTCGCGGATCGGTTCCAGTGCCTCGCCGACGAGTTCTTCATTCACGTAGGGGCCGTACACCTCGGCCGTATCGAAAAATGTGACGCCATGGTCCATGGCTGATCGAAGTACATCAATCATGTCTTGACGGCTCCCTGGATTCGGACCGTAGCTCTGGGACATGCCCATGGCACCCAGTCCGATAGCCGAGACCTCAAGGCCCTGTCCGAGAGTTCGTGTGTGCATGCTCATGCCTCCGTGGTTCCGTTGTTGTACTTGTTGCTGTATCGGTCGCTGGTTACGTGTTCGAGCGAAGTAGCGGTGGACAGGGTGGCTGCCCAGCTGGCAAGCAGCCGGAGGCGTTCCTGGCTCGGTGATCCACGTTCGGCGGTGTAGATGAGCAATGACAGGCCTGGTTCGGCGGTCAGCTCCATGCCCTCGTAGGTCAAGGTCAACTCGCCCACTTCATGATGCTGGAAGTTTTTGGTGCCGGAGCCGTGCCGCCGGACATTGTGAGCCCCCCACCGGGTCCTGAACGCGTCACTTTGGGTTGAAAGCTCGCCGATCAGGTCGTGAAGGCGTTTGTCGTGAGGGTCGCGGCCCGCCTCGGTGCGCAGAATCGATACGGTCACGTCGGAGGCGGCTTCCCAGCCCGGGTAGAAAGTCTTGGCCCGTTCGTCGAGGAAGCAGAACCGTGCGAGGTTGCCTTGCCCCGGGCCGTCGAAGACGTGGTCGTAGAACACTCGACCCAGTGCGTTGGTGGCGAGAATGTCCATCCGGCCGTTCCGAACGAAAGCGGGCCCTTCAGTGATCACGTCCAAGGCGCGTATCAGGCTTTCCCTCGCCACCCACTTCTGCGGTTTGCGCTTGCGCACGGGCTGGGCAGCGCCGTTGGCGACGCGTGACAGGTCGAACAGGTGTTCGCGTTCAGCGTCGTCCAGCTGGAGGGCTCCTGCCAGCGCGTCAAGGACCGCATCGGATACCCCCGCAAGGTTCCCACGCTCGATCTTGGAGTAGTACTCCACACTGACTGCGGCCAGAGTGGCAACCTCATTGCGCCTCAGGCCCGTCACGCGGCGGTGTCCCGCCACTGCCAGACCAGCCTGCTCGGGGGTGACCTTCGCACGGCGGGACATGAGAAAGTCTCGAACTTCATTCCGGTTGTCCACAACCCAAGGCTACGACGTCCAATCCAAGGGAGGGATGCCCTGCTGGTACGCCCCTTATCAGTGACTCCTAAAGGGGATCTATTTGAGGTCTCATTGGAACCTCGGGCTTCAGCGCGTGGGGGCGTTGGAGGCAAACCTCGCGTTGTCAGCGGCTGTAGGAATCTACGAAAGGAATGATGATGGTTGAGAACACAAGTACTGGCTGGACCGGGGGGCAGAATGCGTTTGGGGACTTCGCGCCCGGACTGGTCCACTACACCGACAAGGTTCTCTTCGACGAAGTATGGGAACGCGAAGGCCTGTCCAAAAGGGACCGCAGCCTGCTCACTGTGGCTGCGCTAACCGCAACAGGGAAGAGCGACCAACTCACGTTCCACCTCGACTACGCACGCCAGAACGGAGTGACAGAAGAAGAGCTGAAGGAAGCGATCCTCCACCTCTCGTTCTACACCGGCTGGCCCAACGGCATGAGTGCCATGGCCGTCGCCAAGAAGGTCTTCACTGAGGAAAACTAGAAACAATACATTGAGCAGGATTACAACGAACCGGCGTCTGCTTCGAACGAGCGCAGAGGGGCATTCCAGCTGGCGAGTATCCGCATGGCGTCTGACGTTGGGGAGCCGGGCGCCACGGTGTAGACCAGCATGACCAGGCCAGGGTCTGTGGAAAGTTCGAATGATTCATACCCGAATTCGAGGTCTCCGACCGTTGAGTGGGTGAGCATCTTGTGCCCGGACCGGTACCTGAAGACATCGTGCGAGGCCCACAATGAGCGGAATTCTTCACTCTGCGTTGAAAGCGTCCCGATGATTTCGATGAGCTCTTTGTCGTAGGGATCCCGGGCTGTTGCGGCATGAAGCAGCGCCACGACATTATGTTTCGCTGTGTCAAAATCGCGATGGAAGCGTGGGGCGCGGGAGTCCAGAAAAAGGTAATGGGCGTAGTTGAAACGGTCACGGGATCCGTCATCGGGGAGGGAATACAGTGCCCGGCCGAGTCGGTTGGCCGCCAAACGGTCAAGTCGCGCGTTCTGTATGAACGCCGGGGCGTCGATGGAATCCAGAACGCTTTGAATCCCCGGCCTGACAGTAGTTCGATGTGAGGGTTTCCGGCGTGGCGGGCGCCGTTGCGTCATTCGGGTGAGATCAAGCAGATGGTCGCGCTCATCCTCATCCAGTTGCAGGGCGCGGGCGATGGCCTCGATAACCTCACGGGATGCGCCGGAGATTTTGCCCCGTTCGAGACGGGCGTAGTAGTCCACACTGACGCCGGCCAGATGCGCGACTTCCTCGCGGCGAAGGCCGGGTACCCGGCGGGCTCCGCTGTACAGTGGCACGCCTGCCTGTTCGGGGGAGAGCTTGGCGCGCCGGGATGTCAGGAAGTTGCTGATCTCGGATTTGGAATCCATGTCTCCAAGGGTATGTCTTGTGCTGCGGGTGCTGGGAGGACCTGTCAGGTCCTCCCAGTGCTCATTGCTTCTCACCGGACGTTCTGCCGGAAACCGGGAATGCGTATCAGTACCATGCTGGTCCGTGGTTGACGTACGGAGCCTCAAGTTCCTGTGCTTCTTCGTCGCTAAGTGTCAGCGATAGCGCATCAGCGGCTTGCTGGAGGTGGTGTGGTTTGGTGGCGCCAACGATGGGCGCCGAGACAGCGGGATTTCGCAGCACCCACGCCAACGCGATTTGGGCCATGGTAACGCCGCGGGCGTCGGCCACAGCTTGGACAGCATTGATGACGGGTTCGTCGTAGTCGTTGTCGAAAGCCTGGACCACTTTGTCGGTGGTTGACCGGGTACTTTGTTCACCCACAGGGCGGGCGAGCCGACCTTTCCCGTTGGGAGAGTAAGGAACAAGCCCGACACCCATGTCAGCGCACATGGACATCAACTCGGGCTCGTCCTGGCGACGCAAGAGGTTGTACTGGTTCTGCATGGACACAAACGTTGTCCACCCGCCGCGTTCTGCGGCGTGCTGGAGCTTCGCGAACTGCCAGGCATACATGGAGGAAGCGCCGATGTAGCGGACTTTCCCGGACTTGATCACGTCGTGGAGAGCTTCCATGGTTTCTTCCACCGGGGTGTCATCGTCAAATCTGTGGATCTGATAGAGGTCGATGTAGTCCGTGCCGAGGCGGGTCAACGAGGCATCGACCTGCTCCAGGATGGCCTTGCGTGAGAGGCCTTCGCCGCCAGGGCCGTCGTGCATCCTTCCGCGAACCTTCGTGGCGAGGACCACGTCTTCACGCCGTGAATACTGTTTGATGGCGCGCCCGAGGATCTCCTCGGAGGTGCCGGCCTGGTAAACGTTGGCAGTGTCCCAGAACGTGATTCCCAGCTCCAGTGCCTGACGGAAGAACGGCCCGGCCGCATCTTCGTTCAAGGACCATGGGTGGGAATTCTCCGTTGAAGGGTCGCCGTAGCTCATGCAGCCAAGGGCAAGGCGGCTGATCTTCAGTCCGGTGTTGCCGAGTCGTGTGTATTCCATGAGAAGTCCTGCTTTCAGCTCGGTGGGTTTGTCTCCTTCGAACCTAAGTGGGTTCCGCACTTCGAAACAGGACCTGTCAGACCATGTCTCAAGGGACCCTTCTCCGCTGTGGAGGAGTACGGGATTGTCAAAGGGGCGGTACATTGCCGCCCTTGACGTCTCATCAGCGACAAAAGGAGCACCAGACGAATGACGACATCCACAACGGCAGAACCGAAACAGCAGCGGCGGCTCCCGAGGGTCGTCCCGCTTCTTGCGGTGGGCACCTTTCTCATGATCACCACCGAGTACATGGTGGCCGGGCTCCTGCAGGAGATCGCCGGTGACCTGAACGTCAGTGTTGCCCACGTGGCACTCCTGATCACCGCCTTCGCAGTGGGCATGATCCTTGGTTCCCCGGTCATGGCATTGGCAACTCTGCGTTTGCCGCGGCGCGCGACACTCGTCCTGGCCTTGCTGGTCTTTGCGGCCGGCCACGTTCTGGCGGCACTCACCAGCGATTTTGGCATCGTTCTTCTCGCGCGTGTCATCACAGCCCTGGCGGCCGGGGCCTTCTGGTCCATTGCTTCTGTGATAGCCACCCAGGCGGCCGGGCCGGCCAACAGCTCCCGCGCGTTGGGTGTCATGATGAGCGGTGTAGGACCGGCCCCCGTCATCGCACGTTTTACCCCGGAGGACACGCACACCAGCGCACCGTCCGTACGTGCTGAAATTCGGGCCGTCGTGACCGGTCGCATGGTCGTTCTCGTCCTCGCCACCGTTTTTGCCACCGGAGGCTACATGACCGCCTTCAGTTACCTGTCTCCCGTGGCCACCGACCGTGGAGCCGTCCCACTCTGGGCGGTGCCGCTGCTCTTCGTTGTATTCGGCCTCGGCGCAGTGCTTGGCACCAACCTGGCCGGACGATTCGCAGACAAGCGTCCGGTCCGCACCTTCATCTCAGCCACAGGAGCAACCGTGCTGTTGCTCGGCATGCTCATCCCACTCTCGGCAAATGCCGTAGCACTCTTCGTTCTCATGTTTCTACTGGGCATCGCCGGCATGGGCATACCGCCCGTCGCAACCGGCCTCGCGGCTACTTTCGCCCAGGGTGCACCGACTTTGGCGGCCGCAGTGGCGGTTGCCGCATTCAACGGCGGCACAGCCATCGGCACCTGGGCCGGTGCAACGGCGCTCGAATCGGCACTGGGAGGCCTCGGCCCCCTCGTCGTTGCAACCATCATGGCGTCCCTCGGGCTGCTGACGCTGCTGGTCTTCGCCCGAAGCAAGGCCATGACCCCGCTGAACCACAGAACCAGGCTCGACCTTTCTTCGTTGTTGCGCGGTCGAAATGGCTGAGGTTCGACGCTTGGTGCAGGCGCTATGCAAACCATCCTCCCAAGAAGTGAACCGCCCGGGTAGTGTTTGCCCTAGCCGACAAAGGGGTCACCATGAGCTACAAATATCGAACTGTCCGGGTCCGCGGTACCGAGCTCGTTGGAACAATTGCCAGGAAGCACGGGGCTGCGGCTGAGATCTACGAAACATCCAAGGACCTGAGCACATCGGTTGTTCCGGTGTTCTTCGAGGCAACGGGTGAGATCCGCTTCTTCGATAGGTCAGCGCTGGAGGACGTGGTGGCGCCAGTCGGTTGACCGCCCTCAGCTGGCAATAACGCCGGCCGCTTCGGTCTGCCCGGTGGTGTGGGTCATGAGGCTTCCTTCCCGGCGGTAACGCAGGAAAGGGCGGCAGAGACAGCCCGGTTGCGGGGCCGGGTTCTGGCAGGTACCCGTGGTGTCGCCTCGCGACGCTCGCCCACGGTATTTTCTATGGTTCCAACGCCCTCCACTGTCATCCGCACGACGTCCCCGGTCTTCAGCGGCGGGGGAGTCTTGGACCCGTTGCGTCCCCAGAGTTCAGCGAGGCATCCGCTGCCGCAGGTTCCGGATCCGAGAACGTCGCCGGGGCGCACTACCGAGTCCTGCGATGCGTACGCGACCAGTTCGGCGAATGGCCACCCCATGTTGGACAGCAGATCCTGGCCAATCTGTTCCCCGTTGACTTCCACGGCCATGGAGATCGGCAGGAAGCCTTCGTCGTCGTGCAGGTGGTCGAACTCGTCGGCGGTCACAATCCAAGGACCGAGCGTGTTGGCGAAGTCCTTGCCTTTGCAGGGGCCCAGGCTGACCTTCATCTCGCGACGTTGCAGGTCGCGAGCCGACCAGTCGTTGAGAATGGTGTAACCAAAGATGTGACGGTGGGCATCTGCCGCTGACAGGTTACTGCCGTCGCTTCCCGGTACATGTCCGACGACGGCAGCTACTTCGGTCTCGAAGTCCAGTTCGCTGCATCCCGCCGGAATGCCGATCACCTCGCCGGTGCCCGTCACGGTGTGCGGATTCGTGAAGTAGAACGTAGGTGCCTCATACCATTCGGCCACCACGCCCGCTACGCCATCGATGCTTTTCCGAACCCCCTCCACGTGTTCCTCGAACGCCACGAAGTCCCGGATGGTGGCCGGTTCCAGCGGTGCCAGCAACTGGACGTCCACGAGGGCGACCGAAGGTGCGCCGCGAAGCGTTTCCGCGGCAATCTCCAGAGTGGCGGCAAGCCCGGCACCCAACAGGTCATTCACGGTTTGTCCCTCCGGCAACTCGAAGCAACTGCCGTCATCCACGAACCCAGCGTGAGTGCCGCCGTCGTAAGCCCAGCGGGCGATCTTGACCATGTGTTCTTCCTTAGGCTGTGGGGCGGGCGGCGAGAGCTGCGGAGGCGGTGATGCCGAGGGCCGCGGCATTGCCGGCAAGAACTCTGGCGGCGTCGGCCGTGGGGAGCCCGGCTGCGTGGACATCGTCAACAGGTTGCTCCGAGCCCATGTCGAATGGGTAATCCGAGCCGAGCAGCACCTGCCCGGGGCCGACCGCCTCCACCAGGGCGCGGAGTTCGCGGGGGCTATGCACCAGGGAGTCGAAGAAGATCTTTCGAAGATACGTCGACGGCGGTTCGGCGCACCGCTGCGCCTCCGGCCGGACCCTCCACGCGTGGTCGGAACGTCCGATGGTCGTTGGAAGATAGCCCCCGCCATGGGCGGCCACAATCTTGAGGTTCGAGTGCCTGTCCAGGACTCCGCTGAAAATCAGGTGGGAGAGTGCGACGGCGTTCTCGGCAGGCTGGGAGACGGTATTAGCCAGGTAGAAGCGATCCAGTCGTTCGTCCAGGGAACAGCCGAACGGGTGGAGGAAGACAAGGGCGCCCAGCTCTTCTGCCCGGCTCCAGAACGGCTCAAGCCGCGGATCGGAGAGCTCCACGGTGCTGCGTTCAGGGTCTGCCGGCGTGGCAGCAAAGGAGCCGATCTCCACACCGAGGAGTCCACATTCGAGTACGGCATGTTCCAGGGCTTCGACCATGTGCTGCGGGTGCTGGAGGGGGACGAGGCCAAGGCCGTTGAGCCGCTCGGGTGCGCGGTCCACGAAACCGCGAACTGCATCATTTGCCTGCTTGGCGAGCTCCAAGGACAGCTTTTCGCCGGCAAAGTAGTAGAAGTGCGACGGCGAGGGCGAGACGAGCTGGACATCCACTCCTTGAGCGTCCATGTCCGCCAGACGACGATCCAAATCCGTGAGCTGAGGCCACCGTTCTTTGATCATGCGCCCCGATGCAGCGAGCGACTCCTGGCCGTTCCGCCGCATTTCCAAGGCCTGGAGGGCAGCGAAACCGTCAGCGTCGGCCTCCGCCGCACGTTGCTGGAGAGCCGGAATCAGGATGTGGGCATGCACGTCGACCGTAGGTGCCGGTGCTTCGGAGGGACGGGTGCTCATGCAGGTTCCTTCAACATCGTGGAAAGCGAGTTCATGAGGCCGGGAACGTTGGCGTCGCGCACGCCATCCAGCATCCATTGGCCGAGCTGGACTGAGGCCTTGACGACGGCCGTAGCCCTCTCCAACCGGCGGTCGGTGAACTCCTTCCAGAGGGTTTCCGTGACGTGGTCGGCTGACATGAGAAGTTCGGCGAGCACCGCAGCGTCCTCGAAAGCCATGGCGGCGCCTTGGGCGACCGTCGGCGGGCAACTGTGGGCGGCGTCCCCGATGATCACAGTGCGCCCGCGGTTCCAGGGTCCATCCACCAAGTGCGTGGTGAACCAGGTGTAGTTGATGCGCGCACTGTGGTTCAGATTGGCGCGGATCTCGTTCCACGGGCCGCCGTAGGCTGCCGCGAGTTCGGTCATGATGCGAGGACCGTCCTCGTGATTGCGTTCTTGCGCCCTTTCTACAAGGTAGGCGTAGATGGAGTCGGGGCCGGTGGGGCAGTACCCGGCAATGAAGCAGGGGCCGCCGTAGGTGAGATCGGTCCGCACCACGTCCTCGGGGCGTTCCACGAAGGCCCGCCAGATGCCCATGCCGGTTGGTTGGGGTTCGACGTCGATGCCGATGGCCTTGCGGACTGCGGAATGAAGCCCATCGGCACCGATGAGGAGGTCGTAGCGGGAGTTGCCGCCGCCGGAGGTACGGACGGTGACGCTGTCGCCGTCGTCCTCTATGCCGGTGACTGTTTTGCCGTAGGTGATGCGGGTGCCCGCCTGCAAGGCGCGTTCACGCAGGATCGCGGTCAGGTCCGGGCGATACATTCCAAGCGTGGCTGGAAGATCGTCACCACCGGTCCGGATGTCTTCCAACACGGCCATGACACTTCCGGCCGGATCGGGGGCGCGCAGGCCCAGGGTACTGAACGGGTAGCCTTTCGCTTCCACCTGCTCCCAGACGCCGAGTTCGCGCAGGATCCTCAGGGCATTGCCCTGCAAGGTGATGCCCGAACCCAGCGTCTGCGGCTCGGCGGCTTTCTCCAGAATCTCGACGTCGACGCCCGCGTCGGCGAGGAGGATGGCGGCGGTCAGTCCCGCAGCTCCCGCTCCGACGATTCCAACCTTTTGTACTGCTGCCATCTTTGACTCCTTTGTGGTGACGGCGTTACTGCCTATTGTGCTGCTGTCTGTAGCTCCGGGACCTTCATTGGTCCTCAACCTGACAACTGGACCTGTTACCGGACGGCGATGGGGTTGACCGGTGAACCGACAGCCCCGGTGATGGGCAGTGGGGCGGCGGTGAGCATGAAGTCGTACTTGCCGTCGACAGCACATGCTGCGGCCAATGCATCCGGATCCCACATTTCGCCCAGGAACAACCCCAGGTTGGGGATGGCGATCTGGTGAAGCGGCTGGAAAGCGCCCTCGAACTCATTGGGCCGGACCTCGAAGCCCCAGGTGTCCGTGGCGATTCCCGCGATCTCCGAGGCATGCAGCCACGCCGCCGTAGTGAAGGACAGCCCCGGAGCGGAGCCGCCGGCATAGTCGCCCCAGCCTTCACGGCGGACCCGGGTGTATTGCCCGGTCCGGATCACCACGATGTCTCCGCGGCGAACGGCGGAGCTGGGGCCCTGATGTTCCATGGTGCGCTCCAAGTGCTCCGGGGTGATGGCAAATCCATCCGGCAGCTCCCCGTCATCGCGGCCCAGCTCCGGGCCGAGTGCACGGCCGACGTCGAGCAGCACGCCGCGGGTCACGATCTTGGCCGAGGCGGTCTCGATCCCGGTGACAAGGTCGCCCTCCGAGGTCACGACGTCCCCAGCGGCACGTCCGTTCCAGGCTTTGCCCCGGTCGAAGATGTGTCCCAGCCCGTCCCATTGCGTGGAACACTGCAACGGCATGGCAATGACGTCATCAGCCCCGCCGAAACCGTGCGGGAATCCCTGGTTGCCTCGTTCCGCGTCCACGCCGGTGTCCGTCATGGTGTGCACCGGATTGGTCCGGCGACGCCACCCCTTCTGCGGGCCGTTGGTGTCGAACGGTTGCGACAAGGAGAACGCCTCGCCCGTGGTCACCAAGGAAGCTGCTTCCACACGCTTGGCGTTGTCAATGTAGTTGAGCGTTCCTAGAACGTCGTCTTCGCCCCAGCGTCCCCAGTTGTTGTATGTTTCAGCAGCCGCAGCAATGCTGGCCAGCGGATCGGAGCGCTGGATCAGGGAAGCGTTCGCTGCTTCAGCGGTCACTGTTCGCCCTTGCAGTGGATGAGTTGGGTTCCGAGTCCGGTGATGGTGCCTTCCATGACGTCGCCATCCTGGAGGAGCCTGCCCCAGTGCTGTCCGTTGCCCGCGGGGCTGCCGGTCAGGACCAAGTCACCGGGCTTCAGGGGCATGATCTGCGATGCTTCACTGACAAGCTTGGCGACACCGAAAATCATGTCCTGAGTCGATTCGTCCTGCATGGCCTTGCCATTGAGCTTCAGCGTGACCTGGACATCCTGCGGGTCACCAAAGAACTTGGTAGGCACCAGCAGGGGACCGGTGGGCAGGAAACCCGGTGCATTCTTGGCGCGGTACCAGTCCGAACCAATGGCGGGCATGTCCTTGCGGAACACATATTCGCGCGTAGTGATGTCGTTGACCATGGTGTACCCAAAGACATATTCAAGGGCCTCTTCGGGGCTGACACGGAAGGCTTCCTTGCCGATCACCGCGGCGAGTTCCAGTTCCCAGTCGTGGGATTTGCTGTAGCCCGGCAGGGTGAGATCGTCCGTGGCGGACGCGATCGCCGTCGGGAGGCCGATGAAGAAGTACGGCGTTCCCTGGCCCGCGCGCTCATCCATCATGGCAGCGGTCTTGGCGCGCACCTCTTCTGCGTCCTGGCCGGCGTCGCGATGTGCCACCGCAAGGTCAATCACATGCTTGCGGTAGTTGGCGCCGGTCTGAAGGACCTGCGCCGGTTCAACCGGGGCAAGGACCTCGACGCCGGACAGCGGCAGGCCTGCTTCGGCGCCAACTGTTGCGGCCAGTTGGTCGAGCTCGCCTTCGGTGGTTTCCCAGTGCTGGATCAGGGAGTTGATGTCACTGTCCAGGGGCAGGACGCGGTCACCGACCAGCAAACCAGCCCGCGGTTTACCTGAACCTGGTTCCTGGAAGCGGACCAGTGCATAGTGTGCCTGCGTCATTAGCCCCGGCCCTGCTTTGCGTAGGGGTTCAGGAGTGCTTCCTTCATTTCAGCGGAAGCGCCTTCCTCCGTGGCAGTGAAACCTTCGGCGGGCGGGAAGGACTCGGTCATGGAGTGGGGCATGGCGCCGTTCTTGTAGAAGTTGTTGGATCCTTCAGAAGGCTTCCAGGTATTGGCGTCCCAGTCCGGGACGTAATTGCGGTAGCCGCCGGAGTTCAGCTCCACGCGCAGGCCGGAGGGGTCGCGGAAGTAGAGGAAGTTCTGCTCGCCCACGCCGTGGATGGACGGGCCGTATTCCATCGGGGTCCCGTTTTCCATCATCACGTCCGCTGTGCGGAGCAGGTCCTCGGTGGCGTCCACCCAAAAGGCGATGTGGTTGACGCGGCCGGCGCGCTGGGAAGTGTCCAGGACGACGCCGAGGTCGTGGGACTTCTCGTTGGTGGTGAGCACGGAGAAGACGGTGATGGGTGCTTCATCCAGGTCCACGAAGGCCATGACGCGGAAGCCCAGGGCTTCGTTGTACCACTTGGCAAAGCCCCGGACGTCGGAGGAAGCGACCGTGACGTGGTCCAGGAACCGGGGTGCGGCGGCGTGGCTGCTGCGGCGCTCGGGACGGTCCGGGTAGGTGGATTCGAAGCCGGGCTCGGCGACGAACTTCTCCACGTCATAGAACAGGCGCATGTGGTGGCCGTAAGGGCCGGTGAATTCGTAGGCCTTGCCGAAGCCGTGGCCACCGGCAGTCCAGCTGCCCTGCACGCCGGTTGCTTCAACACGGGCTGCTGCGGCTTCCAGCGCGGACTGGGAGTTTGTGCGCCACGCCATCCGACCCAAGGATGCTTCGGGGCCTTCGGTGATGACCAGGCTGTAACGGTAGTAATCGCCCCAGCACCGCAAGTAGACGTTGCCATCCACGCGGTCGATGATGCGCATGCCGAACTTTTCCTCGTAGAACCGTGCCGAGGCTTCGACGTCCGGAGTGGTGATTTCGAGGTGGGCAAGATGGGAGAGGGGAGTTTCCACGATGAATTCCTTCTAAATACTGATGGCTCGGACAGTGACCTGCAGGTCCTGTAACAACCATGAGCCACGTCACGTATTCGGAGAAGGGCAACTATCTGATAGCAACTATCCGCCGCACAAATACTAATGGTGCCTTCCGTGGCACCCTCAGCCCCACCCAGGGAAACCACCCATCAACCGAACAAATAGCAGCTATACGGAAACCACTATTCTCCGCCTGCAGACCCCTTGCCACGGTGAGTGCAGTCCCTCCCGGCACCTCTGCCACTTTTGGGGGATCATCTTCAAAGGCGAAGGAACACCAATGAGCACCACGGATCCAACTGCGACCGAGACCCGCCCACCAGCTGACAACCGAACGGCCGGAAAGACACAGGCCGCACTGCTGGTGGCCGGCAGCTGCATGCCCGTACTCGGCGCAGTCCTGCTGGCACCTGTCCTCCCCACCCTGAACCAGGTCTTTGCCGATACCCCGGCGTCGCCATCCTCGTACCCCTGGTCCTCACCCTTCCGGCTTTGTTCGTAGCGCTGTTCTCGCCACTGGCCGGCTACGTCGCTGATCGCGTCGGGCGCAAGCAGTTGCTCATCTTTGCGATGCTTGCGTACGCCCTTTTTGGGACAGCACCGTTGTGGCTGGATTCCCTCGGCGCCATCGCTGTGTCGAGAGTCGGCGTAGGAATTGCCGAGGCGGCCATCATGACCTGCTGCACCACCTTGATCACCGACTACTACTCGGGGCAGCAGCGGAACAAGTACCTCGGTCTCCAGACCATGGTCAGCGCGCTGGCAGCCACTGCGTTTTTTGCCCTTGGCGGCGCCCTGGGCAGCATCAGCTGGCGGACTCCGTTCTGGCTCTATGCGGTTAGCGCCGTGCTGGTGATCCCCATGGTCCTCAAGCTGTGGGAACCTGTAAAAATCGAGCCCACAACCACGACGAAACAGCCTGTGCCGTGGCGGCAGATTGGCACCCCGGCCGCTGTGACGCTGTTCGGTGGCATCGTGTTCTACGCGTTGATCGTCCACTTGCCGTATGTGATCACAGGTTTGGGCGTGACGGATACCGGGCTCATTGGCGGTGCCGCTGCGATCGCCTCGTTGGCCACTGCAGCGGGCGCTATCTCCTTCCGGTACCTTGCCAAGCTGGGCACTCGGAAACTGCTGATCGGCGCTTTTGGCCTTGCTGCCGTCGGGCTTTGCCTGGTCTCGTTTGCCGGGAACGTGCCCCTGGCGATCGCGGGCGCCGTCATCGCCAGCGCTGGCACGGGGGTGCTGTTGCCGACGCTGCTGACCTGGGCAGTCAACGGCCTGGACCATGCCCAGCGGGGACGCGGGACCGGCATCTGGACCGGCAGCCTGTTCATCGGCCAATTCCTCACGCCGATCGTCCTCGGAGCTGCGGCTGCCGCATTGGGAAACCTCAGCCTGGCAATCGGGGCGTTGGGCATGGCGTGCGTCCTTGCCTTGGTAGTTACCCTGGTCCGCGGGCCACGGTTGGTAACGATCAGCCACTAAAATCCCGCTGGCTGGATAACCTATGGGAATGAAGAACCTGGACCTGAACCTGTTGCCCCAACTGCAGGTTCTGTTGGAGCTGCGGAATGTGTCCCGGGCAGCGGAACGGCTCCAGCTCAGCCAGCCGGCTACCAGTGCGGCGATGGCCAGGCTCAGAAGGCATTTCGACGACGAACTGCTGGTTCGGAATGGCCGCACCTACGATCTCACTCCCTTCGCACAATCATTGGTCCCGCTGGTCGATGAAGCCATGCTTCACGTCCAGCGGGCCACACGCATTCGGTCAGGCTTCGATGCCGCTACGAGCGAAAGGGAGTTCGTCATTGCGGCGTCCGACTATGCGGCCGCGCTCATCGTGGGGCCCCTGCGCGGAATCCTGCAACAGGAGGCACCGCACGTGGTGGTGGACTTCGTACCCACCTCGGGCCTGCGGGGCGATCTCACTGAGTACTCACGCATGGACCTGCTGGTGGGCCCCACCGGTTACCGCATGAAGGGTGATTCCAAGCAGCTGTTCCGTGACAGCTTCGTGGCTGTGGCCGACGCGGGAAATCCACTCCTGACCTTGCCCGCGCTGACGTTGGAGGACCTTGTTGAAGTTCCCCACGCCGTCGGGTATTTCGGTGAGGGCATCAGCACGCCGGCGGACAAATTGTTCGAGTCCCGGGGTGTCCGACGCCGGGTGGCGGCCGTGGTGGCGGGCTTCCTGTCACTGCCGTTGTTGGTTGAAGGCACGGATCTGGTGGCCTTGGTACCGCGCATGCTGGCCTCCAGGGCGCAGCGGGGGGCATCCATTGAGGTTCTCGAGTTCGCCGAGGAGTTGGAGGCCGCCCTGGTGGAGGCGATGTATTGGCATCCCTCGCAGACGGAGGACCCTGCAAACGTCTGGCTCCGCTCTGTGGTGCAGCGCGCTTGTTCCCAACTTCATGACATTTTCCCGGTCAAGGCACATCCGATCACGGTCACGTCAATTCCTGACGGCGGCCAGCGTGGGGACTATTCGCGTCTTGGATAGTTCGTATCCGAAACGGGCCATTCTTCAATAGTTCCCCTGACCGGAGGATGGAGGCATGACACCCGACACCACCGCACCGCCGCGCCGACTCGCAGGGAAGATAACGGTGATCACCGGTATCGCGTCAGGACAAGGCCGGGCGGCAGCCCTGTTGTTCGCCCGTGAGGGAGCAATCGTGGTGGGGTGCGATCTCGATCTCGAAGGGGCAGAGGCAACGGTGGAAGCCATCCGCGCCATGGGCGGTCAGGCGGATGCGGCTCGCGGTGTTGACCTGACCAGCGAGGCTTCCGTGCTCGAATGGGCGAATTTCGTGCTCCAAGACCATGGCCGCGTAGATGTGCTGTACGCCAATGCTGCTGCCACTCGCTTCGCGGCGTTGGAGGACATCAGCTACGAGGACTGGACATGGAATTTCCGGCACGAGGTGGACGTCGTCTTCCTTCCCGTGCGGCACTTCTGGCCGCTGCTCAGCAAAGCCGGCCAATCCGCCGTCGTACTTGTCGGTTCGACGGCAGGAGTGACCGGCTCGGTCACCAACGGCCGGCTGGCACACACAGCAACCAAGGGTTCCGTGGTGGCTATGACCAAGCAACTTGCCGCAGAAGGGGCACCCCGGGGGATCCGCGTGAACTGCGTCAGCCCGGGAATGATCCGTACGCCAGCCACCGAAGCGGACCTCTTGGCCGAAGACCATCCCATGCGGAGCATTGCCGCCCACATTCCTCTCGGCCGGGTTGGTGAAGCGGAGGAGGTAGCAAAGTGCGCGCTGTTCCTCGCTTCCGATGACGCTTCCTACGTCACCGGCACCAACCTCATGGTCGACGGCGGCTGGTCGGCTGTTCTGCCCGGCTGACACTTTCAAGCAACGAAGGACCAATCTGCAGTGATTGATATGACCGACCGGACCGTCGTGGTCACGGGTGCCAATGGCGGCCAGGGCCTGGCCGAAGCTCTGATGCTGGTTACGGCCGGGGCCACAGTCATCGCAACGGACCTGACCCCGGAACCGTCCACTGCCCTGGAGGCAGTGGTCACGAAGCACCTGGAGCGCATTGCCTATCGACAACTTGACGTCACGCTGCCCGACGCGTGGACGGCTCTGTCCCGTTTCGTCCGGGATGGATGCGGCGGCCTGGACGGCTTGGTCAACAACGCCGGGATCACCCGCCGCAGCCGCCTGCTTGAGGCAACCCCTGCTGACCTCGCTGCGGTCTCGGACGTGAACGTGACCGGTGCCCTTTTGGGGATGCAGGCCTGCGTCCCGCTGATGGCGCCGGGGGCTTCGATCGTCAATGTCGGCTCGGTGGCAGCCCTCACCGGCCACTACCCGGTGGCCTACACTGCCAGCAAGTGGGCGCTGCGAGGTCTCACCATCGCTGCCGCCACGGAGCTTGGAGCCCGGGGGATCAGGGTGAACTCCGTTCATCCGGGATTCATCGAGACACCCATGACCGCAGGTGCCAATCCCGCGTTCAGGAAAGCGACCATAGCCGAGACCCCACTCGGCCGCACGGGTACGCCCGAGGAAGTAGCCGCCGTCGTGCTTTTCCTCCTCAGTCCCATGGCCGCTTTCGTCACCGGCGTGGACCTTCCAGTAGACGGTGGGCAAAGCAGCCATGGAGGCGCCAAATCCGTGTCGGACGCCTTGCGCTGACCTGCGCGGTGCGGGGTGTTGACACACATGAAGTAACGCGGGTAACCTGAGTCACATGTCCGGCAGGTAACGCGCGTTACTAAACCAGGGTTCCCCGCCGAACACATCAGACTACGAGAGTCTGGTGAAGACTCAGATCGAAGAAATCCCGGAGCATTCGATGGCGAAAAGCACCACCCCAGGCGAGACCGTACCCGTACGGCAGCGGGGCGTCACCATGAAGGACGTCGCCAAGCACGCCGGTGTCTCCCGCACTGCAGTCTCGTTTGTGTTGAGTAACCGCGAGAACGCAAGCATTTCAGAGGAAACCCGCACCCGGATCAACGACGCCGTGCAGGAATTGGGTTACCGCCCCAATGCCGGCGCTCGCGCGCTCGCGTCCCGACGCAGTGATTGGTACGGAATTGTCACTGAGATCGTCACTGCACCATTCGCCGTCGACATCATCAAAGGAGCCCAGGACCAAGCCTGGCTTGACCGCCGGTTCCTGCTCATCGCGCCCTCCGACCAGGCCGATGCCGTAGGACCCAACCAGGGGCTGGAAGATGCTGCAACCGAAAAGCTGCTGGAACAACGAGTGGAAGGACTCCTGTACGCAGCCACCTTTCACCGGGGCGTCCACGTTCCGGTCAGTGCCAATGAAGTACCCACCGTCCTGATCAACTGCTTCGACGCAGACGGAAAGTTGCCCTCGATCGTCCCTGACGAGCGCGGTGGTGGTCGCGTGGCGGTGGAACATTTGCTCCAAGCCGGCCACACCCGGATTGGCGTCATCAACCTTGACCCAGATATTCCTGCTGCAGTGGGGCGACTGGAAGGTGCCCGCGAAGCACTCGCCGACGCCGGACTGGAGCTGGATCCGGAACTGGTGGTGTCCGGATATGCAACGGCCGACGGGGGCTACGACGCCGCGTGCCGGATCCTGGATCGCTACCCGGAAAGCGACAGGCCGACTGCGCTGTTCTGCCTCAACGACCGTATGGCGATGGGCGCCTATGACGCCATCAAAGAACGGGGACTGACCATCCCCGGGGACATCGCCGTGATCGGCTTCGACAACCAGGAACTCATTGCGGCCTACCTCCGGCCGAAATTGACTACCGTTGCGTTGCCTTTCGAAAAAATGGGCGCCCTGGGTGTCCAGACACTCGCCGCTCTTACAGCAGGACAGCCGATCCTTGCCGACCAGCAATTGGTCGGCTGTCCGCTGCTAGAACGCTCTTCGGTCTGACCGCGAAATCAACGTCGAAGAGCAGACCCTTACCCACCCCTTCACCTAGCGGATGAAGATAGGAAAGAGATAACCATCATGACACAACCCCGATACTTCCGGGCTGCCCGGATGACAGCGGCAAGCCTTGCAGTGGGCGCGATGCTGCTCACCGGCTGCACCGCCAACGTCGCCAAGACCGGGACCTCCGACGCGGGAGCGAACGCCAGCGCGTTCCTCACTATCCCGCGTGAGGACATGGGCACCTTCGTGCAGAACTTCAACCCGTTCGCACCCACGGTTAATCCCATGGTTCAGCAGTCCATCTACGAATCCCTCCTGATCTTCAACCCGGCAAAGGGCGACACGGTGCCGTGGCTCGCCACCGAGTGGAAGGCAGCAGAGGACGGCAAATCGGTCACCTTCACCCTTCGTGACGGCGTGAAGTGGTCCGACGGGCAGCCATTCGTGGCTGACGATGTTGCCTACACGTTCGAGCTCCAGAAGAAGATCAAGGGCGGCTTTGAGTATCTGGACACCGTCACGGCCGAGGGCAACAAAGTCACCTTCACCTTCAACAAGCCGTGGTCGCCAGCCCTCTACGACGTCGGTCAAGTCAGCATCCTGCCCAAGCACATCTGGTCCGCGTTGCCGGACCCGGAAAAGGACGCGAACGCCAAGCCGGTAGGTACCGGACCCTATACAGAAGTGGATACTTTCCAGGCCCAGTCCTTCGTGCTGAAGAAGAATCCCAACTACTGGCAGCCTGGGAAGCAGAAGATCGCCGGCATCAAGATGCTCGCTTTCGCAGGAAACGACGGCGCCAACCTCGCCGCCGCGAACGGGGACGTGGACTGGGCTCCGCAGTACATTCCCAACATTGAAAAGACCTTCGTTTCCAAGGACAAGGAACACCGTCAGTACTGGTTCCCTGCCACTGGCGCCATGATCAACTGGCAACTCAACACCACCAAAGCGCCGTTCAACGACGTTGACGTGCGCAAAGCACTGAGCATGGCCGTGGACCGCGACCAGGTCACCAAGATCGGCATGAGCGGATACGCGAAGCCGGCGGACTGCACTGGACTCTCCGGGAACTATGAGACCTGGAAGAACGCCGCGGTCAAGGACAACTGCACGTGGACCAACCACGACGTGCAGAAGGCCAACGAGCTGCTGGACAAGGCAGGTTATCCCAAGGGAGCCGACGGGAAACGCACGTTCAAGGACGGCAAGCCCTTCGAGTTCAAGATCTCCGTGGGCGCGACTTCTTCCGATTGGTTGTCCGTGGCCAACGTCATCGCGCAGAACCTGGCCGAGGTGGGCGTCACTGCCAAGGTGGAGTCCCCCGACTGGGCTGCAGTGGTGGCCGGCTACGAGACCGGCGACTTCGATTCCGGGATCGTCTGGAGCGCCAACGATCCCAGCCCTTACAAGTACTTCAACACCTCCATGGGCACCGCCACTGTGAAGCCGGTAGGCACCAAGACGTTTGATAACTACCACCGCTTCGGCGACACGAAGGCCGATGCCCTGCTGTCCGACTTCGCCGCAGAGGCCGACGAATCCAAGCAAAAGGACATCGCCAACAAGCTGCAGGAAGAGTACAACGACGTCGCACCGCTGGTGCCGCTGTTCTCCGGCCCTGAATGGGGTGCCTTCAACGACACCCGCTTTACTGGCTGGCCCACCGAGGACAACCCGTACGCCACGCTCTCCGTGCGTTCACCTACAACGGTGCTGGTCCTGACCACGCTGGAACCGCGCAAGTAGTCCCTCTTCCCCGGACTTAGGCCCTCCAGGCCTCACACCGCACGCCCGGCGGCTCCGCCGCTGACCGGCCAACCGCCGGGCGTGCCCCCACATTTCCGCAATTCCCGAATGGAGGGAAACCGTGCGCTTCATCCTGCGTCGCCTGGGTTTCTACCTGATCGCCTTCTGGGCATCCATCACCCTGAATTTCATGCTCCCGCGATTCATGCCGGGCGACCCCGTGTCCCGCATGTTCGCCCGTTCCCAAGACCGAATGCAACCCGAACAGATCGAGGCCCTGCGCAAACTGCTGGGTGTTGATGATCGGCCCATGTGGGAGCAGTACATCGACTACATGCACAACATTTTCACCGGGCAGATGGGTGTCTCCATCTCCCGTTTCCCCACTCCGGTCACCGAGGTCATCTCGTCCCAAATCGGCTGGACACTCCTACTGGGCGGAACCGCACTGGTGATTGCCGCCGTCGTGGGTAACCTGCTGGGCATCCTGGCCGCATGGCGGCGCGGAGGCGCGATCGACTCCGCGCTCCCACCCGTGCTGGTTTTCATCGGTTCGTTCCCCTACTTCTGGCTTGCGATGGGGGCGCTGTACCTGTTCGGCGTGGTGCTCGGTTGGTTCCCGATCCGGCACGCGTTTACGGACGGTTTGGAGCCGGCGTTCACCTGGGAGTTCATCGGCGACGTCGGTGCGCACCTTGTGCTGCCCGCGCTGACGATTGTGCTGGTCTCCATCGGCGGCTGGATGCTCGGCATGCGCAACACCATGATCGCCACCAATTCCGAGGACTACATCACCATGGCCGAAGCCAAGGGACTCCGCCCGGGCCGGATCATGCTCCGCTACGCAGCACGCAATGCCATGCTCCCGTCGGTGACGAGCTTTGGCATGGGACTGGGATTCGTCGTGGGCGGTGCCCTGCTCACAGAGGTCGTGTTTGCTTATCCCGGCGTCGGCTACCAGCTCCTCAACGCTGTCCAAGGCCTCGATTATCCGCTCATGCAGGGCCTGTTCCTGACCATCACCGCCGCTGTTCTGCTGGCCAACTTCCTGGTGGACATCCTGTACGTCCGCCTCGACCCGCGCGTGCGCAGCAACTAGAGGACTGATCATGACTACCGCACTTCTGAAGCAGCCAACTCCAACACCGGCTGTCCGCAAGCCCAACCGCAGTTTTGTTCACGGCCTCATCAGCAACAAGAAGGCGCTGACAGGCATGGCCGTGATGGTCATTTTCATTGCCCTTGCCCTGCTGGCGCCTGTGCTGTTTCCGGGCGATCCCTCACGGATCACGGCCATGGCCTCCCTTGAACCGTCGGCCGAGCACTGGCTGGGCACCACCGCCAAAGGTCAGGACGTGCTCGCCCTGACCGTCCACGGCTCACGTAGTTCGCTGTTCGTGGGACTGACCGTGGGCTTGGCGTCCACCTTCATCGGTATCCTGGTGGGCCTCGCCTCGGCGTACTTCGGCAAATTCATTGACGAAGCACTGTCCCTGGTCACCAACGTCTTCCTGCTCCTGCCCGGCCTGCCGCTGCTGGTCATCCTGGCCGCTTTCCTTCCGCCCGGCCTGGGCACCGTAATCCTCGTCCTGGTGGTCACCGGATGGGCCGGTTCAGCGCGCGTCCTGCGCTCACAAGCGTTGTCCATCCGCTCCAAGGACTTTGTGGCCGCGGCCGTCGTGTCCGGCGAACGGGCCGGGAGGATCATGTTCCGCGAGATCCTGCCCAACATGGCCTCGATCGTCATGGGTACCCTCCTTGCCTGCGTGATCTACGGAATCGGCGCACAAGCAGGCCTGGAGTTCCTGGGACTGGGCGATGTCAGCACGGTCTCCTGGGGCAACAACCTCTTCTGGGCCGGCAATGAAGGCGCCTTGCTGACCGGCAGTTGGTGGGTCTTTGTACCCTCCGGCGTCTGCATCGCACTGGTGGCGTTCGCCCTCGCCCTCATCAACTACGCCGTGGATGAGGTCACCAACCCGCGGCTCCGAAAGATCAAGACCCCGAAAGACACTGAAAGGAACGCCGCCAAATGACCATCTCCCAAGTTTCCTTCGGCTCCCACGAACCTGTGCTTGACGTCAAGGACCTCACGGTCAAGTACATCGGCGACACCCGCTCGACCACCGCCGTCGACCACGTTTCCTTCAGCATTGGCACCGGTGAGGTATTCGGCCTCGCGGGGGAGTCCGGCTGCGGGAAGTCCACCATTGCCAACTCGATCATGCGGCTGCTGAAGGATCCGGCGAAGATTGCCGGCGGCAGCATTTCCTTCGGTGGAAAGGACGTCCTGGCCATGAGCCCGGAGGAGCTGCGGCGCTTCCGCTGGCAGGACGTGGCCATGGTGTTCCAGTCGGCCATGAATTCACTCAACCCGGTGCTGACCATCGGCGAACAGATCGTGGATATCTTCACCACCCATGCCGGCTACTCCCGCAAGGAATCAATGCGGCGTGCCGGTGAGCTGCTGGAACTGGTAAGGATCGATCCCGCCCGGCTCAAGTCCTATCCGCACCAGCTCTCCGGCGGCATGCGTCAACGTGCGGTCATCGCCATGGCCGTGGCGCTCAAGCCGTCCCTGTTGATACTGGACGAGCCCACCACCGCCCTGGATGTGGTGGTACAGCAAGAAATCATGGCGCAAATCAAGGAACTCCAGCGCGAGCTCGGTTTCTCCGTCCTCTTCATCACGCACGATATGTCCCTCATGGTGGAACTCTCGCACCGCATGGCCGTGATGTACGGCGGCCGGATTGTGGAGACCGCGAAGGCCCAGGATGTGTACGCCACCCCTCGCCACCCTTACACCCAGGCGCTGATGGGCGCCTTCCCGCCGCTCACCGGTCCCCGTGTTCCGCTAACCGGCCTGCCCGACGGCGTGAAGTTCCGGAATATTCCGGACCTCGCCGAGGTGGCACCCGGCCATTTTGTGGCCCCGTTTGGTGCCGACGCTTCGGTTACTGATGCCGCAAACCTGGAAGGGGCTGCACGATGAGCCACTCACTGATGACCCCATCGGCCGTGTCCAACACCGGCACCCCTGCCCTGGAGATTCGCGGTTTGGGAAAGACTTTCCCCATTGGAGGGTTGTTCGCCCGCGATTCTGTCCGCGCCCTGCACGGGATCGATCTCACTATCGGCACGGGCGAAATCGTGGCGCTCGTGGGGGAGTCCGGTTCCGGCAAGAGCACCTTGGCCCGCTGTGTAGCGCGGCTCGAAAAGCCGAGCTCGGGGGAGATCCTGATTGACGGCGTCGACGTCCTCAAGCGCGACCGGTTCCAAGCCTCGCGCGCCTTCCGATCGCAATTGCAAATGGTCTTCCAAGATCCCTTCGGTTCACTGAACCCGGCCCACAGGATGGATCACTTCCTGCGGCGCTCGTTGGCGATCCACGGCAGGAGCGGCGGTTCTGAGAGCGAGACCCAAAGGCGGCTTGAAGAACTCATGACCACCGTTGGCCTGCAGGCGGACATGCTGAACTCGTATCCGCACGAGCTCTCCGGCGGACAGCGCCAACGCGTTGCGATCGCCCGGGCCCTCGCCGTTGAACCGCAGGTCATCCTGGCCGACGAGCCCACCTCCATGCTGGATGTTTCAGTTCGGATCGGGGTGCTGAACCTGATGCGCAAGCTCCGCGACGAGCAGGGCATCTCCATGCTCTACATCACCCACGACCTCGCGTCCGCACGGTACCTGGCGGACCGGACCGCGGTCATGTTCGCCGGCGAATTGGTGGAGGAAGGCGAGTCCCTGGACCTTTTGGCCAATCCTGCGCACCCGTACACGCAACTGCTGGTTTCAGCTGTCCCGGACCCTGCCCGTGCAGGCTCGTATGATCCGGTCCGCAGGGCAGAATTGCGGCAAGCGGTCATGGCCTCGAAGCAGTGCGCGTTCCACGGCGATCCGAACCAAGCATGCTCGTCCAAAGAACCTGTGCGCCATCAGGTTGGCGACCCCGAAAACCGTCACTGGGTCCGCTGCCACCTCTATAGGCCGTGGGCCGCTGCCGGCAGCCATGCCTTGGCGAGTGAACCACTGCAATCCAGCCACCCGGCGTCGAACGCTCAAGAAGAGGCTTCCGCATGACTGAACTTACCCACCCGCTCGCCACCATTCCGCGAGACGAGTTGCTGTCCCGCGCCGAGGCCGACCCCCTCCGCCCGCGATTCCACTTCGTCTCGCCGGCCGGTTGGCTCAACGATCCCAACGGGGTCAGTCAATGGAACGGCACGTACCACCTGTTCTACCAGTACAACCCTGAGGGTGCTTTCCACCACCGTATCCAGTGGGGCCATGCCACCAGCACGGACCTGGTCACCTGGACTGATCAGCCCGTGGCCTTGGAACCTTCCGCGGGACCGGACGCCGAGGGCTGCTGGTCGGGGGTGTTGGTGAACGACGGCGGTACGCCCACCTTGGTGTACTCGGGGCGGTATGAGGACAAGGAACTGCCCTGCGTCGCCGTAGGATCACCGGACCTGCTGAAGTGGACCAAGGATCCAGGAAATCCTGTCATTGGCGCCCCGCCGGCCGGCGTCGACATCACGGCGTACCGCGATCACTGTGTATGGCGCGAAGGCGGCAAGTGGCGGCAACTGGTGGGTTCGGGGATTCGGCACCTCGGCGGCACGGCGTTCTTGTATGAGTCTTCGGACTTGCGGTCCTGGGACTACCTCGGGCCGCTGTTCATCGGCGATGCGTCCCTGGGTGATCCTGCGGACACGGACTGGACCGGGACCATGTGGGAGTGCGTCGATCTGTTCCGGGCAGGACAGGGATCGTTGGGGTCTGCACCCGCTGATGGCTCGCCGGATGTGCTGGTTTTCTCCGCATGGGACGACGGCGAAACCCGCCACCCGCTGTACTGGACCGGCCGCTACGCCGGGGACGCCTTCGAGCCGGAGGCGTTGCACAGGCTGGACTATGGAGGCCGCTTCTTCTATGCACCGCAGTCTTTCCAGGATGAGTCCGGCCGACGCGTCATGTTCGGCTGGATGCAGGAAGGACGAAGCGACGCAGCAATGGTGGAAGCCGGCTGGTCGGGCGTCATGAGCCTGCCGCGCGTCACCACCGTGGCCAAGGATGGAACCTTGGCGTTTTCACCGGTTCCCGAAATCGCGAAACTGCGCAGCGATCACGTCAGCGTTCCGGCCCAGGTGTTGGTGGGGGCGGGAACGTCCGTGACGACGGGTGTGTCCGGCAACCAGCTGGACCTTGAATTGGACGTGCAACTGGCGCCCGGAGCGGAGGTTCGGCTCGGAGTGCTGGTGTCCACGGACGGTGCTGAGGAAACGGTGATCGTGCTGGGCCGGGCTGCTGACGGAACACCCACCGGCACGCTCCGCCTTGATCGCACGCGCAGCAGCCTCAACCCATCCGTGGATGTGGAGGACAAGTCCGGCGCCCTTCCCATGACTGACGGTCGTGTTCGCCTGCGTGTCCTGGTGGACCGGTCCGCCGTCGAAATTTTCGCCAACGGAAAACCGCTCACAGCCCGTATCTACCCGACCCTCGGCGGTGAGCGCGTGACGCTGGCCGCCACGGAGGGTTCGGCGCGGCTCCTCTCATTCGACGCTTGGACCATGGCCGGAGTCTTTGAAGAGACCCGTAGCCTCCTGCCGGAACGGAAGTGACACCCATGGAAAAAACACCATCAATCTCCCGCCGCGGCCTCCTGACCGGGGCTGGTGCAGCAGCGCTGGGCGGGTCCTTGGCGCTGTCCAGTGGCCCCGCCGCGGCGGCAGGCAGCCCTTCGAAAGGATCATCCCGGATGCGGCCGGTCTATCACTTCAGCGTGCCTGACAACTGGAAGAACGATCCCCAGAGACCCATCTACCTGGACGGGGAGTACCACTACTACTACTTGTACAACGCTGACTACATCAAGGGCGGGGGCGGCACATCCTGGCGCCGTGCCACCACCACCGATCATGTCGCATTCCGGGACCGCGGGGTCGCGATACCCAAGTTCAGCAACGGCAACGGTGACTGCTGGTCCGGTTGCATGGTGGTTGATGAGCGAAACACGGCGGGATACGGGGCGGGCGCGGTCATAGCCCTTGTTACCCAGGCGCCCGAAGGCCGGCAAGCGCAGTACCTCTGGTACTCCAAGGACAGGGGACGCTCTTTCAAGCCCGGCGGCCAGGCCCCGGTACTGCCCAACCCCGGGGTGCACGATTTCCGCGATCCCAAGGTGATCTGGGACGAGGACCGCGGCCGGTGGTTCATGGCCAACGCAGAAGGGCAAAAGCTTGGTTTCTACACCTCCCCGGACCTGCGGTCCTGGAAGCGTGTTGGAGAGTTCCTTCGCAGCGACCTGGGGCTTCTTGAGTGCCCTGACCTCTTTAGGATGACTGCCGACGACGGCACCTCCCACTGGGTCCTGGGCACCAGCGCCAACGGCAAGGGCCGCGGACTGCCCGCGACGTACGCGTATTGGACCGGAGCTTTCGACGGCAGTTCATTTAGCCCCGACCACGCCGAGCCGGAATGGCTGGATTATGGTTTCGATTTCTATGGCGCAGTGACGTACCCGCATCATGATGCTTCGGGTGCGGAGGACCCAACCCTCCGTCGGGCCATTGGTTGGGCAAACTTCTGGGACTACCCCCACAACACCCCAACCCTTGCCACTGACGGCTACAACGGCGATGACATGATTGTCCGCGATGTCCGGCTCAAGCGTGGAAACGGGGCCTACTACCTCGCATCCACCCCCACGTCTGCACTGGAAGACCATGCGAAGCGCACCCATCGACTCGGTGATGTGGCCGTTGCGGGTACTCATGACCTGGCGATCCGCTCCGACGCTTACGATCTGAGCTGCGAGCTGGCCTGGGACCCGGCGGCGCCGCCAGCCAATCTCGGGCTGGAGGTATGCCGTGCGCCTGGTGGAGGCAGGCATGTGGCCGCGGGCGCCTTCCTGCGTGGTCCGTTTACCTACGTCAACCGCCGCCCCACCATCAACCCCACTGCCGGCGAAACCCAAACCCCTGTGGACCCCTCCACGGGGAGGCTCACGCTACGCATCCTGGTGGACCGCACCAGCGTGGAGGTGTTCGTCGGCGATGGGCGTGTGGTGCACTCGCACCGGGTTTTCCCGCTTGAAGGCGATGACGGCATCCGACTCTACGCCCACGAAGGAGCGGCCACGTTCCGGAACCTGACCATCCGTGAACTTAAGGTCACGCCGTAGCCCGCCCTTGAGAAGAAGGAGAGACAATTGATGGGTTACCTCAACACCGCCTCAGACCGACCGCATCCCGAGCTTGATGTGATGGTGGTCGGTGAAGCACTTATCGACGTTGTTACCACCGGGAGCCGAAGGGAGGAACACCCTGGCGGGTCGCCGGCCAATGTCGCCTACGGACTCGCACGTCTTGGTGTCACCACAGGGCTCCTGACTGCCATCGCCCCGGACGCGTGGGGGAGGCGCATAGAAGAGCATCTCAGTGGCGCTGGAGTAGTGGTCCTGCCGGGATCAAAAACCCTCGTCCGCACGGCATCTGCCACGGCAACCGTAGCCGCCGATGGCTCCGCACATTACGACTTCGATATCTTCTGGGATCTGGCGCCCCAGACCCATGCCTTCTTCCCGAAAATATTGCACACCGGGTCCATTGCCACTTTCCTTGAGCCGGGCGCCGGTGCGGTAAAGTCCCTGCTGGAACAAGCCCACCGGCACTGCGTGATCACTTACGATCCCAACATCCGCCCGGACCTGCTTGGCAGCCATGCGGAAGCGAAAGCGGTCTTCGAGGACCTGGTGACCTTCACCGACGTCGTTAAACTCAGCGACGAGGATGCGCAGTGGCTATACCCGGGTATGAGTATTGGCGAGACGGCCGCTCACATCCTGGGGCTGGGTACCGGCCTAACAGTCATCACCAAAGGCCCCGAAGGTTCCTACCTCAGCACCCCGGGCTTTGACGTCACCGTTCCCGCCGTGAAAACCAAGGTTGCTGACACCATCGGTGCGGGAGACTCCTTCATGTCCGCCCTGATTCTGGGATTGCTTAATAGTCCAAGCGACGGATTCGCCCCGGCCGTTCTGGAGCAGCTTGGACGCACTGCCGCTGCGGCCGCGGCCATCACTGTGCAGCGCGCGGGAGCAAATCCGCCAACCCTTGAGGAGCTGAACGCCGTGGTGCACGTCGGCGCGGTGATCTAAGCCGGATAGTCCTGATGCATGGAGTCGACCGGGGGCTCAGCCGTGCACGTTGACCGGGGGCCCGTTTGCCTCACTCGACAAGCTTGCCAGCGACGGAGTCCTCGGTGTGGGCCTCGGCCAAGGCTCGGAAGGAGTCTGGAGCCGGGGCCAGCGTTTCGAAGCTGACGCCTTCGCCTGGGGACCAAACAAAGTTGCCCTGCAGTGACGGATCAAGTGCTGGGAAGTCTGCCCGGTTATGTGCTCCGCGGGTTTCCCGGCGTTCAATGGCACACTCCAAGGTGGCCCGCGCGGCGAGGAGCGATCCCAGCAGGTCGTAGGCGTGGGCCAAGTCGTCGAACCCCGCGATGTCCGGGTGGGCCGTAACGAAACGGGCCCGTTCCTCCAGATCGGCCAGCTTCCGCAGTCCCTCTTGCAGCCCCTGCTCGGTGCGCACCACACCGGCATGTTCGGTCATGACATTGCGCAGTTCACGCTGCAACCGACGCGCTGACTCCGTACCCTTTCCGTTCAACAGGCCCTGCATTTCGTTGCGGGCCAGCCCGACCGCTGCCGGATCCCGACGGACATCGGTACGCGAACGCACGTATTCGGCCACGTGCTCGCCGGTAATGCGCCCGTAGACGAGTAGTTCGATCAGTGAGTTGCCACCGAGACGGTTGGCTCCATGCAGGCCCGAGGATGCTTCTCCAATGGCGTACAGCCCGTTCACTCCCGTTCCGTGGTCCTCCGGTGCTACCCAGACTCCGCCCATGGAGTAGTGGGCGGTGGGCGCGATCTCGATCTTGGTAGTGGTGATGTCCAGCATTTGAAGGTCGATCAGGGTGCGGTAGACCCGGGGCAGTTTTTCCATGATGGTCTCCCGAGGCAGGTGGGAGACGTCCAGGTAGACGCCGCCCTTCGCAGTCCCACGCCCTTCTGCGACCTCGGTGAAGCCGGCAAGGGCAACCCGGTCCCGGGTGGAGAGCTCCATCCGCTCGGCGTCGTAACGTTCCATGAAGCGCTCACCGAGTGCGTTGGTGAGGATGCCGCCTTCTCCGCGTGCCGCTTCGGAGACCAATGTGCCCGCGGCGTCGTCCGGGTCCAGCAGGCCTGAGGGGTGGAACTGGACCAGTTCGGCGTCACGTATCCGGGCACCAGCCAGGGCGGCCAGCCTGAAGGAGTCGCCGGTGTTCTCGTCGCGTCGTGAGGAGGTGTGGCGCCAGATGCGCGTGTGGCCGCCGGCGGCCAGGATGACGGCATCGGCGTGGATCTGCACAGGGGTGCCGTCTACGACGTCGAATCCATAGGCGCCGAATATGGTGCCGTCGGCGACTAGCAGCCGGGTGATGTACACGGTGTCGATGATGGGAACGCTCAACTCGGCCGCCCGGCGCATCAGCGTGCGCTGGATCTCCAGCCCGGTGTAGTCCCCGGCGTAGGCAGTGCGGCGGTATTTGTGCGCGCCGAAGAAGCGCTGGGAGATGCGGCCGTCCTCTTCGCGAGCAAACGGCATCCCCCATTGTTCAAGGTCCTCGATACCGCGGGCAGCGTGCCGCGCAACCGTTTCGACAATGGTCGGGTCGGCCAGGAAGTACGACTCCCGCAAGGTGTCGGCGGCGTGCTGCTCCCAGCTGTCTTCCGGGTCCATGGTGCCCAAGGCGGCGTTGATGCCCCCGGCGGCCAGACTCGTATGTGCATCGTGCTTTCTACGCTTACCTACAGCCAGCACCTGCACTCCTCGCTGGGCGAGTTCAATCGAGGCGCGCAGCCCGGCGCCGCCGGTGCCGATGACCAGCACTGAAGTGGACAAGAGACGTTCTGGAGCTGAAGAAGGGTTCATATCAACAACGGTAGGAGGAGTTCATCGATGTCTCCAATGAATTATCCTGCTCAGGCTGATGCGTTTATGCTATGACCATGAAATTAGACCAGTTGCGCTCCTTCGAGATGGTCGCCCGTGTAGGGCATTTCACACGCGCGGCCGAGGAACTGTATCTCGCTCAGCCGTCACTGAGCCGACAGATCGCCACACTGGAGGCCCATCTCGGTACGGCGCTCTTTGACCGTCGACCTGCAGGGGTCACGCTGACTAATGCGGGAGAGCTGCTCCTGCCCATTGCCCGCCGCATGCTCGGCGACGCGCAGGCAGCGCAGGACCAGATTCAGGAGCTTGCGGGATTGCGCCGCGGCCGCGTTCGCCTTGGTGCACCACCTACGCTGTGCGTTTCGCTGGTGGCCGATGTGCTGGCCGCTTTCCGCAGCGCCCATCCGGGAGTGGAATTGCACATCACTGAAGGCGGTTCGCGTTTTCTGGTTGAAGCGCTTAACGAAAGCACGCTGGATCTGGCCCTGGTGGTCACGCGCGGAACAGACCCCTCTGCTCCCGGCATTGAGTTGGTCCCGCTCCTCTCCGAGGAACTGGTGGTCATTTCCGCCGCCACATCGGGGTCGCCGGAAGAATTCACGCTCGAAGCACTCGCAGGCGTACCGCAAGTGGCCTTCAACCGCAGTTATGACCTGCGCGTGGCGACAGATGCTGCGTTCGCCGCGGCCGGTTTCGAGCCCCTGATTGCCGTCGAGGGTGGGGAAATGGACGCCGTACTTCGGTTTGTGGAACGCGGGTTGGGCGTGGCGGTCGTGCCGGCGATGGTGGTCATCGACCGTCCCGGGCTACGCAGTGCACGTTTGGTTCGTCCCTCCCTGACGCGGACCGTCAACCTTGCCCGTCGCAACGACGTCGGGCCTTCAGTGGCTACCGCCGCAATGCAGCAGTTCATCTTCGACACTGTGGACCGGCTCGCGGCACCGGGGACCGAGCTGTCGCGCCTGGTGACGGCAGCGCCACGTACTTGACGGAACGCCGGGCAGGCCGGCCAGCCAAGGCAGGGCGACGTCAGGGTCTGAAGGTGAGGCCTAACAGGGCGTTTTCGGTGACTTCGGGTAGTGCGGGGTGGATCCAGTATTGCTTAGCTGCAAACTCGCGGACGTCGAGGTCGAAGGCCAGGACGGTGATCATTTGCTGGATCAGGGTTGATGCTTGCGGGCCCATGTAATGGGCGCCGAGGAGCTTGCCGGTGTCTTGGTCGGCGATGAGTTTGCAGATACCGGTGGTGTCCTCCAAGGCCCAGCCATAGGCGACGTCCCCGTAGTCCTGGACCTTGACCGTGACCTTGTGGCCGTGGTCGCGGGCCTGGGATTCGGTCATACCGACGGTGGCGATCTGGGGGTGGGTGAAGGTGGCGGCGGGGACGTGGTCGTGCGGCATTCCCTGCAGGTTATCCGGGTTCAGCAGGTTGTGTCGCACGGCCCGCATCTCGGCGTTGGCCACGTGTTTGAGCATGTAGGGCGAGGAGACGTCGCCGAGGGCCCAGATACCTGCGGCGGAGGTTGACCGACCATACTCATCGACCTTGATGCGCCCGTCGTTTGTCATCTCGATTCCGCCGGCTGGCAGGTCCAGCAGGTCCCCGTTGGGGATGCGCCCGGTGGCGACCAGCAGTACCTCCCCGGTGGCGGAGGAGCCGTCGTCGAGCCTGACGGTGATGCCTTGGTCTGTCTGATCGGCGCCGATGGTGGTCCGGCCGGACCGGACGTCGAAACGGTCGGCTGCCAGGGTGTTGAACCGGTGGCGCAGGTCCTGGTCGAGGTTCCGCAGGAGCGTGGAGCGGGCAATGATCGTGACGTCCGTGCCCAGGGCCTCGAAGACGTGGGCGAACTCCATGGCGATGTAGCCACCACCGATGATAACCAAGGACTTGGGTAGCTGCGGGAGCCGCATGATGTCTTCGTTGGTGTGGTAGCGCACGCCCGACACGGTGATGGCATCGGGGATGAACGGCCGGGACCCTGCGGCGATAACCACCTGGTCACCGGAGATGGTTCTCTGCTGGGCGCCTTGGCCAGTGCGCAAGGTGCGTTCTCCGACGAAGACGGCGTGCTGGTCATAGACGTCGATGTTCGGGGACTGAGGGCCACGGCGGTATTCCTCACCGGCGGCGGCGATAGGGTCGACGCGGTTCTCGAAGATCCGGTTGACGATGCCCGGCCAGTCCACCGAGTCGACCGTGGCTTGAAGGCCCAGGCGCCCGGACTCAACAATATCCAGCGCGGTGTCGGCGGTGTGCACATACATCTTCGACGGGATGCAGCCTGCGTTCAGGCAGGTTCCGCCGAACGACCCTTTCTCGATGATCGCGATCGACCGGTCGTCGAATTCAGGTCCGGGAATGGAGTTCCCCGACCCGGTGCCGATGATGACCAGGTCGTAGTGTCGATCCACGGTGGTCTTGCTGGCATTGGTGGGCATCTGGGTGGTCCTCACTCCGGGGTCTTCTCCACCTTACTGAACTCGGCGCGAACGGGACGCCCGTGCGATGCCTAAGTGTTCCCGGAAACCAAAGTGATGCTGTGTGGGTCCAGCTGCTCGCCGGGTGCGGGCTGTGGAAGTCTTTCGGCTCTCATGGATGATGAGGAAGATGTTGACGGTGGCTTCGATAGATCAACTGTGGCGCCGCTGACAAGGATCGTTGGCGCTATCCGCTCGAGATGCGACCGGGTCTGGGACACGAGATCGAGGGTGCCGCCGCTGAGCACCCATTGCTCCGCACCTCGCTTGAATGCAGACCTCGTTCGTCGGAATCATTGCCGCCGTTCACGAGGTCCCGCACAAAAACCCCAGGCAGGGGGGGCCGGGGGGGGGGCCCGCGCGGGGGGGGGGGGTGGGTGAGGGAGTTGGGGCCGGCCCGGCCGGGCCCGCGCGGCGGGGTGGGCGTGCGGCAGCGCCCACCCCCC